>JAHIPI010000001.1 GCA_018894435.1 Candidatus Omnitrophota bacterium
GGCCAAGATCGAGCGTAAGTTGTAGATGCGGGGCGCAGGCGGTGTTTTTATTCTTGCGCCTAGTAAAGGTGATGGTATAATATAGCAAAAAGAAAGCTAACAATATGTTTTTTTACGAGGAAATTTTAAGGGAGTTTCAGAAGCAAAAAGTAAAATATGTGCTCGTAGGCGGCATGGCATTTAACCTTTTGGGCGGGTTGCGCAACACAGCTGATATGGATATATTAGTTGCTATGACAGACAATAATCTAACCAAAGTAGTTAATATCCTTAAGAAAAAAGGATACAAAGTAAAACAACCCGTTGATCCCATAGGTATAGCGGATAAGAAGCTTAGGGAAGATTGGATAAAAAATAAACATATGAAGGCCTTCAATTTTTATAAGGAGGACGAATTTAAAGAAGTGGACATACTAATAGACTCCCCCGTTTCGTTCGAAAAAGCTAAAAAAACGGCCATATGTGTTAAGGGCGATAATATTATAGTGCCGGTGGTTTCTATAGATAATCTTATTAAGATGAAAACCGCATCGGGCCGCAATATAGATATGGTAGATGTTGAAGAATTGAAAAAAATAAAAAGATTGAGGGCGATGAAATGATTTTTAAATGGGAAACCGAGGAAGAGCGATTAAAAAGATTCATGGCTATACCGCCGGAAAAAAAGTTAGAATTGCTTAGAGAAATGCACGATTTTACAGTCAAATTCTCGTCCAAAAGGACTAATGCGATTAGGAAAAGATTAAGAGATACGCAGTAGGTATAATACGTGCGGGGATGGTGGAATTGGCAGACACGCAAGGTTGAGGACCTTGTGGGGCAACCCTTGGGGGTTCAAATCCCCCTTCCCGCACCATTCTACTTCGCACATATTAGTGTTTCGTAGTAGTGTGGCTTCGTAGGAATTATAGCGGAGTTGACCCTCCCCCCAAAAACTAGACAGTTTACAAGTTGAGTCTCCTGGTGTAAAGTATCATGGAAAGGGGGCTCACAATGGGGGCACGTAAGAGATTTACTGAGGAGCAGATAATAGGTGTTTTGAAGAGGCATGAGCAGGGTACCAAGGTATCGGACTTATTACGAGAGATGAATGTTTCTGACGCAACGATCTATAAATGGATATCGAAGTATGGCGGTATGGAGATATCAGATGCGAAGCGCCTGAGGGCGCTTGAGGATGAGAATAGGCGTTTAAAGCATATCGTGGCGGATCAGACGCTCGATATACAGGCGTTAAAGGCGCTCAATTCAAAAAACTTCCTAAGCCCAAAGTAAAACGGCAAGCAGTCGCTCGATTGCAAGGGCACTTTGGGCTGTCGACGTCAAGGTCGTGCAGGATCGTAGAGCTTAATCGGTCGAGTTGTTATTATAAGACCGTTAAGAAGGATAACGAGGCGGATGTCCTTAGGCGCATAAAAGAGCTCATTGATAAACATAAGAGCTGGGGCTATCCGATTATCCACGACGTGCTTCGGCGCGAGGGGCTCGTGAAGAACCCCAAGCGCACCTGGCGAATCTACAAAGAGAACGGCCTGACGCTAAAGTTGCGCAAGCGCCATAAGCGGGCGGCGATGCTTCGCTTGGAGCTCGCGGAGCCGACAAGGCCGAATGAGCGATGGGCAATGGACTTCGTGTCAGACGGCTTATGGAACGGTAGGAAGTTCAAGGCCTTGACAGTAATTGATATCTTTACCAAGGAGTGCCTTGCAATCGAAGTTGATACGTCGATTAACGGTGATCGTGTAACAAGAGTTCTTGATTGGCTTGTCCTTGCGAAGAGATGCCCGGAAGTGATTACGACTGATAATGGTCTTGAATTTGCAGGTATAGCTCTTGACCGGTGGGCATACAATAACAATGCACGTATTGACTTCATTAAACCCGGCAAGCCCATACAGAATGCGTTTATCGAGTCGTTTAACGGTCGATTGAGGCACGAGTGCCTTAATCAGCATTACTTCGTAACGCTCGGGGAAGCAAAAAAGATTATCGAAGACTGGAGAATGGAGTATAATACATTCAGGCCGCACGGATCATTAAACGGCCTAACACCGGAAGAATTCAGAAAGACCTGGAAAGAACAAAAACAACAACAAAAAACACCAGAATCTCAACTTACAGGCTGTACAGTGTAAGGGGTAAGGTCAGAGTTAGAATGAGTTCCTACGAAGCTCGAATACGAAAGTATTCGAGCGGAGTAGAACCACTAAATAAAAATAGGGACGATGGCAACTGTCCCTATTTTAATTAATGCCTATGAAAAAATCTTTTTTTAATAACATATTCCGGACCCTTGCATATAGAAATTTCCGTCTATTTTTTATAGGGCAGGGTATTTCTCTTATAGGGACCTGGATGCAGTATATCGCGATGGGCTGGCTTGTGTACCGACTTACTAATTCAGCGCTCATGCTGGGTGTAGTCGTATTTTCAAGCCAGATACCCACGTTTTTATTAAGCCCTTTTGCCGGCGTCTTCGCCGATAGATACGACCGCCGCAGCATACTTTTAATCACTCAGATACTGGCAATGATCCAGGCATTTATTCTGGCGTTTCTTACCCTTACTCACACAATAGCAGTTTGGCATATTATCGTTATGGGTATATTTCTCGGGGTAATAAATTCATTTGATATACCGGCTCGCCAGTCCTTTGTGATCGAAATGGTCGAGAGAAAAGAGGCGTTGGGAAATGCCATAGCGCTCAATTCTCTTATGTTCAATATGGCGCGGCTTGTGGGGCCTTCGATAGCAGGCGTAATTGTAGCGCTTGCCGGTGAGGGAGTCTGCTTTCTTTTAAATGGGATAACTTTTCTGGCGGTAATCGCATGCCTTATGGCTATGAAGATCAGCCCGAAGAAAAGAAAGGCAGTTTATAAAAATGTCATGCACGGCCTGAAGGAAGGTTTTAATTATACATTCGGCTCCACGCCCATAAAATTTATATTGATCCTTTTGGGGACCATGAGCCTTCTAGGCGCTTCCTATGTGGTACTTATGCCGGTCTTTGCAAGGGATGTCTTTCACGGCGGACCGGGAACCCTTGGCTTTCTTATGGCGGCCGTAGGCGTAGGGGCCCTTATCGGCACCTTATATCTTGCTTCGCGGCGCGGTGTATTGCGTTTAGGCAATATTATCCCGATCTCATCGGCTATATTCAGCGTAGGCATGATATTCTTTTCATTTTCGAATAATCTGTGGGTATCTCTGGCCATATTGGTGACGATCGGTTTCGGTTCTATGGTCCAAATGGCGACGAGCAACATCGTTTTGCAAACCATAGTGGACGATGATAAACGCGGCCGAGTCATGAGTTTTTATTCTATGGCTTTTATGGGCATGATGCCCTTAGGGAGCCTTATAGCGGGATATCTTGCCAATAATATAGGAGCGCCGAAGACGCTTATGATAAGCGGCCTGCTTTGCGCCCTTGCCTCGCTCTTATTTGCCGCCAAGATACCGCATTTGAAGAAAGTTGTGCACCCTATATACGAAAAGATAGGAATATCGCCTGAAGTAGCGTGGGGCATGAGCGCCGCCACAGGGCTCACGGTGCCTCCCGAAGATTAACTGACAGCGTTTGTAGATGAACCAATAGCGTAAAGAATGGTTGTACAGCCACACGGCGGGACATGTTGAACCCGATAGTTTTGCAGAAGCATCAACGTGTCCCGCGACAACAAGCAGGAGAATATTATGGAACGAGTCTACCTTACCCAGAAAAAGTATGAAGAATTGATGAAAGAATTGGAGCGGCTTAAAAAATTCGACAGGCGCGAAATAGCAAAAGAGATAGGAGTGGCGCGCGACAAAGGCGACATCAGTGAAAACGCCGAATATGATGCCGCAAAAGATAAACAGGGGCTTATCGAAAAACGGATAGCCGAGCTGGAGGACAAACTGAGCCGCGCCGCAACAGTAGAAAGCCTGAAAATCGATACTACAAAAATCAATATAAGCGCCAAAGTATATTTAGAGAACCTTAAAACCAAAGAAAAGATGGCGTATTATTTAGTGGGCCCGGATGAGTCAGATTTTTCCCAAAATAAGATATCCATCACATCGCCGGTAGGAAAAAGCTTGATAGGACGAAAAGCGGGAGAAACAGTGAAGATCCAAGTTCCCGCAGGTTTATTGGAATATAAAATTGTGAAATTTGAATACAGCGCAGAATAAAGTCTGTAGAGAAAATAGAAAGTTTGTTTTTCCCTATTTGTTTCACTTTTTTACTTGTCGTTTAGCGTTTTTGAGGGTATACTATAGATTGTCACTCAAAGCAAGGGGGTATTTATGGACGAAAATTACAGAAGCAATGAACGAAGAAAATTTTTAAGATGCAATTACGAAAAAGATTTTAGCTACAACACTGTAAATTTGTCTAAAGACAAGAGATTTATGTCGTCGCTTATCAATGCCATCGGCCGCAACCTTAGCGGTTCAGGCATGCTTTTCAGCACCACCGAGGTACCCACGTTATCAAGCCTTTTAGTGCTAAACCTTGATTACCGCACCGCGAGAGTCTGCGAAGAAATAGAAAAGAATGCCCTTATAATTAATAACCGCATTCTTGGCAAGGTAGTAAGGATAGAAGAGAGATCGAGCGGCGAATACGATGTTGGAATAGTTTTTGTAACGAAGTCGGACCGTCTCCCCAAAGATATCCAAAGCCTTATTAATTAATATTGGTGAAGATAAAAAAGATTGCGGCCGTAAATTTCAAAAGATACGGTTGGCTTATAGCCCATTCGCAAAAACATTCCAAAACTAAAAACTCAAACCTTTTCCGCATAGTCCTAAAAGAGAACCGGCGCTGCGGCTGGAGAATAGCGTATCTCATCCTCAGAGATAAATCCATAACCAGGCTTGAAAAGCATCCGGGTTCATTTGAAAGCTTCGAGCCGGTCCGCGGCAAGAGCCTCATCTATCTTGCAGGCAGCAAAAACCCACAAAAAATAGAGTGTTTTTATTTAAATAGGCCTATCGTACTGAAAAAAGGCATTTGGCATGGTGTAGTAACGCTCGGCACTGAAAGCGAGATCAAGATAACCGAGAATGCCGAAGTAAAATGCGTTTTTTGGCCCCTTCATTTTCCTTTACCCCGTTAGAAGTAAGGCACCGAAGGCGACTGCCGCACCTGTTGGTGCGGACTTCTAACGGGGTGTAATCGCAATATAATAATGTCCGCTTTCAGCAAAGTTAAAATGTCCTATCCCAAAGTTGCTATAATAGCCTCTTCCAAAGGAGGCCCTTATGGCAGGAAAGGACACAGTCACCATGAGTCAAGAGGAGTTGAGGCGGATAAGCATAATCCACAAGGCGCTCGATAGACGAGTAACGCAAATAGAGGCAGCCAGTATTCTGTCTCTAAGCGACAGGCAGATAAGAAGGATAATAAAA
>JAHIPI010000002.1 GCA_018894435.1 Candidatus Omnitrophota bacterium
AAAATTAACCGACGCCTATTTGGAAAATTTGTTGAGTGAGGAACTATATAAACTGAAAAACGAGAACCTAAGACAAGAGGAAGAAGAACTGAAGAAACTCATTGCCTTACAAGAGGTTAGAGAGATTGAGAGGGAGCGTTCAAAGGACTATCTTAACCGGGTAGAGGAGTTTCTGGAAGGCTATGATCCAAACAAGAAAGAGGTGGATTTAGAGACTAAAAAACTTATATTAAATCTGCTTTTTAAAAACATCAAAATCGCCCACAAAAAGATTTTTTCTTTTGAATTTTTTGCCCCCTTTAATTTTTTATTTTTTGAGGAAAAACAAAAATGCCAAACCAAGAATCTAAAAAGAGTTACGAATTTTTTGCCCCCAAAGTCTTTATCCGGACTTTCGGCTGCCAGATGAACGAGAGGGATTCCGAGATCATTTACGGCCTTATGATGGACAGGGGCTGGAAGAAGGCGGAATCGGCGGATGAGGCGGACTGCGTACTTATTAATACGTGCTCGGTGAGGCATCACGCGGAGCAACGCGCATACAGCAATATGGGCATGCTCGCGAAACTCAAGAGGAGAAAACCGCATCTTGTGCTAGGATTTGTGGGGTGTACCGCCGAGAAAGATAAAGAGATAGTATTTAAACGCCTGCCGCACGTAGATCTGGTGGTCGGTCCGTCCAGCATTTACGAAATTCCGGATTGTATCGAAGAGGCGCTTGGGGGGCGAAAAAAAGCCCTTCGGATCGGAAGAAAAGTAAGGCCGGAACATGATAACCCGGTATATCATGAAGATAGTAACAGAGCTTATATTTCTATAAGCGAAGGATGCGACAATTTCTGTTCTTACTGCATAGTGCCTTATGTCAGGGGCAGGCAGCGCAGCAGGCCTGCCGATGCGATAATAAATGAGATCCGCCTCGCCGCCAAAACGGGCATATCGGAGATCACTCTTCTGGGCCAGAATGTAAATTCGTATGCCAAGGACATTGAAGCGGGCTATAATTTTACGGATTTACTTAAAGATGTGGCAAAGATAGACGGCGTAAAAAGGATAAGATTCGTTACCTGCCATCCAAAGGACACAAAAGAAGAGCTTTTTCGCGCCATGCGCGATATGCCTAAGGTGCACAGGCATATCCATCTGCCGCTTCAGTCGGGATCGGCCGCAATATTAAAGGCGATGAAAAGAGGCTATACGTCGGAGCATTATTTGGATCTGGTCGAAAAACTACGCAAATATATGCCGGATTGCAACCTCACCACCGATATAATCGTCGGGTTTCCCGGAGAGAGCGACAAGGACTTCAAAGATACGTTGAATATAATGAAGAAGATAAAATTTGACAGCGCTTATATATTTAAATATTCCCCTCGGCCGCCCGCAGAATCGTGTGAATTAGAAGACGATGTTACGGAGGACGTAAAAAAGAAGCGCCACGCCGTTCTTCTGGACGAGCAGAAAATCATTTCAAAAATGAAGAGCGGGGAGCGGGAAAGCCACCCCTTACCGATGGCGTAGTTTACATAATGAGGGTCTGACCCCAAAGGCAACTTGAAGAAAATGGCAGCTTGTGATAAAATAATGGATATGAAAAGGATAATCATATTTTTATTAGCGCTTATACTGATAGTGCCGGCATATGCCGTACCCGCATACGCGGGGACTAGTGTATTTGACAGAGGCCCTGCCGAAGAAAAGGCGAGCAGCCGAACCAGCGCGCCCAACATTGAAGAGGCCTTTGTAAAAGGCGATTATAACGAGGTCGTGAGAATGGCGAGCTCATATCTTAACTACCGCCCCAAAAATGACGAAAAGATACAATGTCTTATGGGCAGGGCGCTTCTCAAATTGAACAGGCTTGATGAGGGGCGCAGCCGCTTTTTTAAAGTGGCCGAAGAGACGAAAGACAAAAAATTTCAGGCGGAAGCGACCATCGGTATAGCCGATTCATATTATCTTGACGAGGAATACAGGCAGGCGAGAGACTATTACGAAAAAGTGGCAAGATTGTATCCCGATCTTGATAACATGAACATAGTGTATTATGCACTCGGCAAGTGTTATTCAAAGCTGGACAATGCCGCGACAGCAAAAGAATATTATGACAAACTCATGCGGCTTTATCCCAATAGCCTTGAAGCAAAGCTTCTTAAAGGAGAAGGTACCGATTCTGTGACTTACTGTGTGCAGGTGGGTTCGTTTAATAAACTCGAAAATGCGGAAAGGTTGCGCGCTGAACTTAAATCCAAGGGCTTTGACGCGTTTATTCAGACCGTGACGGTGGAAGGAACTTATTTTTACCGGGTAAGAGTGGGCAAATATTCGCGGATCGGAGATGTCGAAGATGTGGCGCGAAACCTGCGAAATAAGGGTTACACAACGAAGGTGTGCCCGTAATGGTTAATTTTTACATAGCGGCATTTTTGGCCGATTTCGCGGTAGGAGCGGCACTTCTGGCGTTGCCGCTCTTTCTTATTTACAGGTTTGCCGCCTCTTCGCTTTTACTGGGAATATTGGGCGCTGTCGGGGCGCTGGTTTATTCATCGGGAGTCGTGATAATCGGCAGGATGTCCGATAGATTTAACCGCAAAAAGATAATTCTCTTCGGCTGCGGCCTCTTCGTGCTTGTCTATTCAACCGTCCCCTTTTTAAAAACGACAAACCAGATACTTATAGCTTATGCCTTCGGAAGTTTATCCATGGCGGCATTTTGGCCAATACTGCAGTCATGGCTTTCTCAAGGACTAGGTAAGCGCGACCTCATGAGATCGCTTACCATTTTTAATATTTCGTGGAGCGCCGGCCTTATGCTGGGTTTTTTATCCGCCGGTTTTTTGTTTGCGCTTGGCCAAAAGATACCCTTTTTAATCGGTGTTATTTCTATTCTAGCTGCCACGGTCTTTCTCTATAGGCAGCCGCTTACGCCCGCGATAAAAAAAGACGCCGGCGGAAATATAGCTGTGGAAATATGGGCGGACAAACCGGCAAATTATACGCCTTTTGTGTACGCGGCCTGGATCGCCAATTTTGTAAGCTGGTTTAATCTAGGAGTTATGCGCAACCTTTTTCCGAAGCTGGGTACGGAGCTGGGGTTTTCTACTGCCATTGTCGGGACTCTTATTTTTATCATAACATTTGCCCAGACAGCCATGTTTTTCATTCTCGGCAAAACTCACAGATGGCATTATAGGCTGGGGCCGATGATCCTTTTTCAATTTTTCGCGTTTCTGTCTTTGTGGGTATTTGCTTTTTCATCCCGCACCGTTTACTTCGCGATTGCGGCGGTGTTTTTGGGGTTATCAGCGGGTGTAACTTACTTTTCAAGCATCTTTTACAGCCTGCACGGTTCAAAGGATAAAGGCAAAAAGAGCGGCCTTCACGAGGCAGTAATCGGTACAGGCGCTTTATTTGGGCCGCTTGCCGGAGGATTTTTCGCGGCCGAATTCGGCATACGCGCGCCGTACATCGTCGCAGCGGTTGTGCTGGCAGCTGCAATGTTGGTAGAGGTAACAATAGTACGCAAACAGCCGTTGAAACACTAATCTGGCAATTCTAACCTGGTTAGATTTGCCAGGTTAGAATGAACATGTCCCGCGCCAAGGCCAAAAATGAGCAAAAAACCAAAAATAATATTCATATTAGGGCCGACGGGGGTAGGGAAGAGCGAATTTGCCGTAAAACTTGCCAAAAAAATAAAAGGCGAGATCATCTCCTCGGACTCCATGCAGGTATATAAAAACATGGGGATATTGAGCCAGTATCCGTCTTTAAAGTTGCGAAGACAGGTTCCGCATCACCTCGTAGGTGTTTTGAGCCCTTCGAAAGAATGGAGCGCCGCAGATTTTGTGGCAACGGCCAAGAAGATCGCAGGCGACATAATACGCCGAAGAAGAACGCCCGTAATAGCGGGCGGAACAGGCTTGTACGCAAGGGCCTTTATAGAGGGGCTCTTTATAGCTCCGCCGAAAAACGAGGCCTTGCGCAGAAAATTATACAAAGAAGCGGAAGATAAGGGTAACGCGAAACTTTACGCGAAATTGAAAAAGATAGACCCGCTTTACGCGTCAAAGATACACCCGAACGACACGCGCAGAGTAGTGAGGGCCCTTGAAGTATATAAGCTGACCGGCAAGCCGTTTTCCGCTCATCACAAAGAGACCAAGGGACTTAAAGATAACTATGCGATATCGATCTTTATATTGAATAGAAACCGCGAAAAATTATACGACAGAATAAACAAGCGCGTAGATAAGATGTTTCGCTGCGGCGTAACGAAAGAAGTCAAAAGGTTGCGGCGATTCAGGCTCAGCAAAACGGCGAAGGCGGTTTTAGGATTCAGCGAAATAAGCGCTTATCTTAAAGGCGAAGCCACGCTCGAGGAAACAAAAGAACTTCTCAAAATGAATACGCGGCGTTACGCAAAGCGGCAATTAACATGGTTCAGGAGAGAAAAGGGCGCTTTATGGAAAAAGCTGTAATAGTTACAGTAAGGCATGAAAAAGAAGACAGTAAGTGGAGTATTGAGGACCTTTCCGCCGAACTTCGCGAGCTTGTCGTCTCGAGCGGTGTCCGCATAGCCGGCGAAGCGCTTGCCAGGTGCTCCGAATTTTCACCCAAGTATCTCGTCGGAAAAGGCAAGGTGGAAGAGATACTCCAACTGGCGCAGGCCGAAAATGCGAATGTTGTAATATTTAATCATGACCTGAGCGGCACCCAGCAGCGAAATCTTGAGGACGTATTTGAAATAAAGACGATAGACAGGACTCAGCTCATTCTTGATATATTTGCCCAAAGGGCTCATTCAAAAGAGGGCAAGCTTCAGGTAGAGTTGGCGCAGCTTGTATACCTGATGCCCCGCCTTGTCGGCGAAGGCGTAATGCTTTCAAGGCTCGGGGGCGGCATAGGGACGAGAGGCCCGGGCGAACAAAAACTTGAGATGGAGAGGCGAAACATACGCGATAGTATAGCCCAGCTCAAAAAAGACCTGGATGACATTACGGCGCAAAGAGATGCGCGCAGAAAAAATAGAGAACGTTTTTTAGCATCAAGCATAGCCATGGTTGGCTATACAAATGCCGGCAAATCGACTCTGTTCAATGCTCTTACTGAAGCCGGTGTCGCAGTAAAAGACAAATTATTCAGCACGCTTGACCCTACCATCAGAAGGTACGTCCTTCCGGACAATCAAAGAGTGCTTCTTTCGGACACCGTCGGGTTTATACACAACCTTCCGCACCACTTGGTGGAATCGTTCAAAGCCACCCTGGAAGAGACTGTCCATGCCGATATACTGCTTCATGTTATAGACGCGAGCCACCCTAAGATACAAGAGTGCGTGCGGGCAGTGAAGGGCGTTCTGGAAGACCTGGAAATAGGGGACAAGCCCGTCATAAACGTCTTGAACAAAAAAGATAAGATAACCGATAATATTATTTTATCCAGCATTGAAAAGCAATTCGAACATCCTGTCCTAATATCTGCCCTTAAGCATGATGGCATAGATGGCCTGATAGGAAGGATAGAGCGGGAAATATCGCAGTTGACCACTGAAATAAAGATAACGCTGTCGCATGCCGAGATGAAGAAATACAGCATGATACGGGAGCACGGCAAGGTGCTTAAAGAGGAGTTCAGGGATGACGCCATATATATTGAGGCAAAAATCCCTAAAAGGCTAGTTCCGCTGGTTTCGCCTGAAAAAAGGGCCAAAATAACTTGACAAAAGACAATAGAGTGCTAAAATACCAGATTAGCACTCTATTTATCCGAGTGCTAATCCTGAAAATAGGGACCGGCCATGCATAGCGCAAAAAGATTGAATAACAGGCAGGAAGATGTCTTAAGAATAGTGGTGAATTCTCATGTGCAGTCGGCCCTTCCGGTAGGTTCTGCCAAAGTAGCCGAGATGCTGGGGCTTTCAAGCGCGACTATCCGCAATGTAATGGTTGAGCTCGAAGAGATGGGATATATTGCGCATCCACATACATCAGCAGGCAGGATGCCTACGGACGAAGGCTACAGGTATTATATAGATTCGCTGATGCAAATAAGGGAACTTAGTGGCAACATAATAGATAGTATAGTAGAAAAGTATCGCCGCGATATATATTCAACGGAAGATGTTATGGAGAGGACATCCGGACTTATATCGGACCTCACCAGGTATGTCGGCATAACCGTGGAGCTCTGCTCAGAAAGGGTATACTTTGACGGAGCGAGCCATATTCTCGAACAGCCCGAATTCAGGGATTTCAAGAAACTTCAAAACATATTTAGGTGCCTGGAAGATAAGATCAGCATGCTCCATTTTTTATGCGATGATGTCGAAGACGGCAGACTAGCAATTTCTATTGGCAAGGAGAACAAGCTGAGTAATTTCAAAGATTGCACCGTAGTAAGTAGGGGATATAAAAGAAGAGGGAAAGCATCGGGCAGGCTGGGTGTTATAGGGCCGAAAAGGATGGTCTATGAAAAAGTCGTGCCGATGGTAGGATTTTTGGCCGATATGGTATCCAGGGTGATCGACGAAATAGATGATTAAGGGAGTCAAGGGATGAAAGACAAAGAGAACCAGGGCGAAAAGGATGAAGCGCTGAACATCTCTAAGGCGGAATACGAGTCGCTTAAAGAGCGGGCGGAAGAAAAAGAGGCCTTTTACGACAAATATTTGCGCGCAAGCGCAGAATTGGAAAATACCAAGAAGCGCCTCGAAAAAGATAAGGCAGATTCAATAAAATATGCCAATACTGCCTTTATGCTGGAGTTTCTTCCTATATTGGATAATCTGGAGATAGCGGAAAGGCATATAAAAGAGGCAAAGGATTTCAAGGCAGTGCAGGAAGGCGTGGATATGATCCAGGTTCAGATACAGCGCTTTCTGAAGGATATAGGCGTAGAAAAGATAAAAGCAGTCGGGGAAAAATTTGACCCTCATCAGCATGAAGTAGTGGAGGTGGACGAAACCGGCGAGGGGAATGATGATGTAATAGTGGAAGAACTGAAGCCGGGTTACAGATTGAATGGTGTACTTTTGAGGCCGGCACTGGTAAAGATTGCTAAAAAGAAAGGATAAGACTATGGCTAAGATAATAGGAATAGACTTAGGCACATCAAATTCCGCGGCAGCGTATATGGAGGGCGGCAAGCCTGTTATTATTCCCTCTGCCGAGGGCGCGGGTGTTGCTTCCGGTAAGGCATTTCCGTCATATGTCGCGTTTACGAAAGACGGACAGCGTTTAGTGGGCGAGCCGGCGCGCCGGCAGGCGGCTATAAATGCCGAGGGAACCATTCAGGCAGCCAAGCGGAAGATGGGCACCGATTTCAAGTTTAAAGTCTATGGCAAGGAATATACGCCGCAGCAGATATCGGCCTTCATCCTGCAAAAGATAAAACAGGACGCGGAGGCATATCTCGGAGATAAAATCGAGGAAGTAGTCATAACATGCCCTGCGTATTTTGACGACAATCAAAGGACGGCTACGAAAGACGCGGGCGAGATCGCGGGTTTGAAAGTTTTAAGAATAATCAACGAGCCGACAGCCGCTTGTCTTGCCTATGGCCTTGAGAAGGCTCAAAAAGCGCAGAAGATCATGGTCTTCGATCTGGGCGGCGGGACATTGGATGTCACTATAATGGAAATGGACCAGGGCGTATTTCATGTGCAATCGACATCGGGCGACACTCAATTAGGCGGCACGGATATGGATAAGGTCCTGCTTGAATATATTGCCGGACAATTTAAGCGCGAAACCGGCATAGACATCACGAATGATAAGATGGCCGTCCAGAGACTGCGCGAAGGCGCTGAAAAGGCGAAGGTGGAATTGTCATCGACGCTTACTACCGATATTAATCTGCCGTTTATTACGGCCGATTCGACCGGCCCCAAACATCTGACCATGGCGATCACCCGGGCGAAATTGGAAGACCTGATTTTACCTATAATAGAGCGATGCAAGCATCCTATGGAGCAGGCGATTTCCGACGCGAAATTATCGCCTAAGGACATAGACCGTATTATCATGGTGGGCGGCCCGACGAGGATGCCTATCATCCAAAAATTTGTTGAAGATTATATAGGTAAAAAGATCGAACGCGGTGTCGACCCAATGGAGTGCGTGGCGCTTGGCGCGGCTATTCAGGCGGCGATCATTAAAGGCGATGTGAAGGATGTGCTTCTTTTGGATGTCACGCCGCTTTCTTTGGGCATAGAGACTTTGGGCGGGGTAAACACTAAATTGATAGAAAGAAACGCCTCTATCCCCACACAAAAAAGCCAGATCTTTTCCACCGCAGCGGACAATCAGACCGCGGTTACGATTAGAGTTTTACAGGGCGAGCGGCAGATGGCGGACGGCAACGTGGAATTAGGCAGATTCGATCTTGTCGGGATACCTAGCGCGCCTCGCGGCGTGCCGCAGATCGAAGTAAAATTTGATATAGATAGAGATGGCATAGTCCACGTATCGGCAAAGGACCTGGGTACCGGTAAAGAGCAGTCAATACGCATCACGGCGCCGAAGAAACTTTCCAAGGAAGAGATAGATAAGATGGTCAAGAACGCGGAACAGTTTGCCGCCGAAGACGCGAAGAGAAAAGAAGAAGTTGAGATAATAAACCAGGCAGACACTCTGACGTACAGTACTGAAAAGTCCCTTAAAGATTACGGCGACAAAGTAAGCCCAGAGGAGCGCGCTGATATAGAAGCGAAACTAAATGACCTTAAGAGCGCGGTAAAAGATAAAAATATTTCAAGGATAAAGACCTCCATGGAGGATCTGACCAAGGCGTCCCATAAACTTGCCGAGGAGATATATAAACAGGCGTCTGCCAAACAGAAAGAGCAGGGCGGGCCCGAGCAGGCCTCCGGCGCCGGCAGTTCGCAAAAGCAGGCGGAAGACGGCCCGGCGGGAGCCGAAGGCGGCCCGGCATCCGGCGGGAAAAAGAAAGATGATGACATCATCGACGCGGAATACAAAGAAGAATAACCAACAACCATTGCAGCTGGACCAATAACGTAGAAAAATTATGCCAAGCACCAAACGCGATTATTACGAAATATTGGGCGCAAAAAAGAGCGCCACACTTGATGAGATAAAGAAGGCATATCGCCAGCTGGCCATGAGCCATCATCCCGATCGAGTTCCTTCTGACGAGAAGAAGGCAGCCGAAGAAAAGTTTAAGGAGATCTCAGAGGCGTATGCCGTATTGTCGGATGCCCAAAAGAGGGCCCTATATGATCAGCACGGACACGCCGGCATAGACCAAAAATACGCTTATGAGGATATCTTCAGGGGCGCCGACTTTAACAGCGTATTTCAGGATTTAGGCAACGCCGGTTTCAGCGGCAGTATCTTTGAAGATATTTTCAGCGATTTGGGGTTTAATATATCCGGGGGAAGAAGCAGCCGCGGCCAAAGAGTGCGCAGAGGGCGTGATTTGGAAATCACCGTCGAGATAACTCTTGAAGAAGCGGCTTCGGGTACGGAGAAGACCATAACCGTACCGCGATATGATGTCTGCCCCGCCTGCTCCGGTACCGGAGTGAAATCGGGCACAAAAAAGACCGCCTGTTCCCAATGCAGGGGATCAGGTCAGGTGGTGACATCAAACGGCTTCTTTCAGCTAAGACAGACGTGTCCTCGATGCCGCGGCGAAGGAAACGTTATACAGACGCCTTGCCCCGGTTGCCGCGGAGAAGGCAGGGTCAAGCAGGTCCATAAAATAAAAGTCAAGATACCTCCCGGAGTTGATACCGGCTCGCATTTGAGAGTCAGGGGCGAGGGAGAAGAAGGCGCTGCGGGTAGGGGCGATCTATACGTTATTATAGAGATGCGCCAGCATCCGGTTTTCGAAAGGCACCATACCGATCTATTTATGGAGATAACAATAAACTTGCCTAAAGCGATATTGGGAGGGGAAACAGAGGTGCCTACGCTTGACGGCCACGTAATGATGAAGATACCGCCCGGCACGCAAAGCGGCAAAATATTCAGGATTAAAGATAAGGGTATTCCGGATGTCCACACAAAGCGTTCGGGAGATGAATTGGTGAGAGTCAATATTGAAATTCCCAAACGCCTTACGTCCGAACAGCGAAGGCTGATAGAGGAATTCGCGAAGATATCAGGAAAATAGCATGCCGACATATGAATACGAATGCAAAAAATGCGGGCATCGTTTTGAGATATTTCAACAGATGTCCGATAAGCCTCTTAAAAAATGCCCCGAATGTTCGTCCGCTGTCAAAAGATTGATGGGAACGGGCGGCGGCATCATATTTAAGGGCTCCGGGTTTTACGCGAACGATTACAAATCCAAAAAAGATAATGCCGCGCCCAAATCGTGCCCCAATGCCACCAAAGACAGTCCATCCTGCGGCTCGTGCGGGGCAAATAGTGGCGGCGGCAAATAATGGCAAACCAAAAAAAGTATTTTTTAAAATTTTGGTTTCCTGTTATAATATACGCTGTCTTGATTTTCTGGGGTTCCTCGCTGGAGAGCCCTTTTGAGGTAGGCTTTGAAATATACGGTCTCGATAAGATACTTCATGCGCTGGAATATGCCGTGCTGGGGATTCTTTTGGCAAGGGCTCTTGGCGCCTCCATGCCGGATATTTCATACGGCAGGCTGATATTTATAACTTTTATCATTGGTACTTTTTACGGGCTGACCGACGAATTTCATCAGCAGTTTACTCCGGAAAGGACGGCAAGCCTTTTGGACTTAACGGCCGATGCTATAGGCAGTTTCTTAGGCGCTTTGGCATTTATATCATTCAGAAAAAGGTATAAGGCAATAATAAATGGCTAAGATCTCACCTTTTAGGGGCGTATTATATAACAAAGAAAAGATAAAACACTTTGAAACGGTGATATCCCCTCCCTATGATGTTATATCCTCTTCGATGCGCGATGAGCTTTACAAGGCAGATCAGTACAATATCGTCAGGATCATATTGGGAAAAGAGCTTACCACCGACAATAAATCATATAATAAATATACACGCGCCGCTAATTTTATCGATCAATGGCTCGAGATCGGCGCGCTCAAAAAAGATAAGTCGCCCGCCATATATGTATGTGAGCAAAAGTATCTTCATAAGGGAAAACCCAAAAGCCGCATTGGTTTTATTTCGCTTATGAGGATAGAAGACCCTAAAACAAGCCTCGTCCTTCCGCACGAATATACGTTCTCCAAGCCGAAAGAAGACAGACTTAATCTTATCCGCGCCGTAAAGGCCAATACGGAGCCCATCTTTTGCATATTTGAAGATGACGCCAATGTCGTTACCAATACCTTAAGGGCATATTGCAAAAAGCACGCGCCTATCATAACCGTCCAATTCGAAGGAATAGAGAATAGGGTTTGGACCCTTGCGCAAAGCGCAATAATAAAAAAGATAGAGCATAGGCTGGACAAGAAACAGGTCTTCATAGCCGATGGCCACCACAGATACGAAGTTTCGCTGGCATTTAGGGATGAGATGCGCCGCAAGCTTGGGCCAAAAAGAGCGAAAGAATTTGAAAACATCATGGTCTATTTTTCCAGCCTGACCGATGATAATCTTACGATTTTTTCCACATATCGCGTAGTAAAGAGCCTGGGCAATATAAAATGGAGAGAGGCAGAATCGAAGTTGAAGAGGTATTTTTATATAGAAAATGTAAATACTAAAGACGAGATGTTCAATGCCCTTGAAACGGCCGGTTCCGATTACGCGTTCGGTGTTTTCTTTAAGGACGGCAGATTCCGCGTGTTGAAGCTGAAAGACGAATCCATGCTGAATGAGGTAATAAAGGAGAGGAAATCCCGCGAATGGAGGCGCCTCAACGTGACCGTTCTCCATTTTCTGGTGTTTGCCCATATATTTCATATCGAAAAATTTTCATCTAACGATGAGAATATAACGTACACCAGAGACGAGGATTATGCTATACAGCAGGTCGCGAAAGGCGAATGCGAAATAGCTTTCTTCCAGCTGCCGACAAAGATGTCCGAGGTCCGAGATATAGCCAAAAAAGGTGACAGGATGCCGCATAAATCTACGTACTTTTATCCGAAGCCTTTAAGCGGGCTTGTAATGAATAGATTTTAGCGAAATAGCCATGGAAGCCGTAATCTGGCAATTCTAACCTGGTTAGATTTGTCAGGTTACGAGGAACGTGTCCCGCGTCAAGGCAACTATGCATTTAGATTCTATCAAAGAAGCGTTAAGGAACGGCGAGGTCAAGAAGGTGGCGGAACTGACCGGCGCCGCCATAAGCGCAAATATTCCGATCAGGGACATCCTTGATACGCTTATAAAAGGGATGGACGAGATAGGAAAGAGATTCAAAAATAACGAAATATTTATCCCCGAAGTCCTTATTTCTGCCAAGGCCATGCACGCGGGGCTCAACATGCTTGAACCGCACTTTTCGAAAAGCGGCATAAAGCCGGTGGGGAAGATAGGCATAGGGACGGTAAAAGGCGATCTTCACGATATAGGGAAAAATCTCGTGGCTATGATGTTCAGGGGCGCGGGGTTTGAAGTGCTGGATCTGGGCATAGATGTTCCGGCGGAAAAATTCATTGATACGGCAAAGAATAAAGACGTCAACATAATAGCGATGTCGTCACTATTGACAACCTCTATGGGCTCAATGAAAGCTGTGATCAGCGAGCTTAAAAAAGAGGGTCTTATGGGCAAAGTAAAGACAATGGTAGGAGGGGCCCCTGTGACGGAAGATTTTGCCGGATCTATAGGGGCTGACGGCTACGCAAAGGACGCTTCTTCCGCCGTTGACAAGGCAAGAGAACTTATCGGTTTACGCGCCCGAGACGAATAAGGTATAATGGAGACAATATGGCATTATTCGGAAAGCCCAGATATACGATTGTAAAAGTAGCCAAGAAGAGGCAGGATATTCCCGAGGGGCTGTGGACTAAGTGCGGTGAATGCGGAGAGATAGCATACAACAAGAAACTTGAGGAGAACCTTAAGGTATGCCCCAAATGCAATTATCATTTCAAAGTAGGCGCCTACGAAAGAATAGATATGCTGCTCGACAAGAATACCTTCAAGGAGATCGACAAGAATATCCAGTCGAAAGACCCGCTCAATTTCAAAGGCCCAAAAAAATATAAAGATAAGCTGGAACATGATAAAAAAGCGACGGGGCTGAAAGATGCGGTTGTTTGCGGCGAAGGTAAGATAGAGGAAAAGAAACTCGTCCTGGCGGTTACTGATTCCCGATTCATAATGGGTAGTATGGGTTCCGTAGTCGGCGAAAAGATAACGAGGGCCATAGAGAAAGCGACGCGCGAAAAACTTCCCGTAGTCATATGTTCCGGATCCGGAGGGGGCGCAAGGATGTATGAGGGCATGTTTTCCCTTATGCAGATGGTAAAGACAAGCGCTGCGGTAAGCAAGCATAATAAAGCCGGACTCCTATTCATTTCATTACTTACAAATCCCACTATGGCGGGCGTAATGGCGAGCTTTGCGTCCTTGGGCGATGTGATAATGGCAGAGCCGAAGGCTCTTATAGGATTTACCGGCCCAAGGGTAATAGAGCAGACCATAAGGCAGAGATTGCCCCACGGTTTTCAGCAATCAGAATTTATGCTTGAGCACGGTTTGATAGATATGGTTGTGCATCGCAAAGACCTGAGAAGCACCATATCAGGTCTTATGGATTATTTATCTTGAAAATGATGCCGGTATAATTTATAATATGTACAAAAAGCTATCAGTCATCAGCTATCAGCCATCAGCAGCTGAAAGCTGAAAGCTGAAAGCTGAAAGCTGAAAAATGTCACAAGTAAGCCTAAAAAATGTCACAAAGATATACGGTGAAGACGTAGAAGCGGTAAGAAAGATCTCTTTGGGTGTAGAAAGCAAGGAATTTCTCGTACTTGTAGGCCCTTCCGGATGCGGTAAGTCGACTGTTTTAAGGATGATAGCGGGCCTGGAAGACGTTACGAAAGGCGATATATATATAGGCGACAAGCTGGTCAACGATGTCCCCGCCAAAGACAGGGACATAGCGATGGTATTTCAGAACTATGCGCTCTATCCGCACATGAACGTCTATAATAATATGGCGTTTGGCCTGAAATTGAGAAAGATCCCCGTAAGCGAGATAGACAACCGCGTGAAAGAAGCCGCGGCTATTTTGGGTATAGACAACCTTTTGAAGAGAAAACCCAAAGAATTATCAGGCGGCCAGAAGCAGCGCGTTGCCGTCGGGCGCGCGATAGTGAGAAAACCCCTCGTATTTCTTTTTGACGAACCGCTTTCCAATCTGGACGCAAAATTTCGGGTGCAGATGAGGACCGAAATACATAAATTGCACAACCGCCTTAAGACCACAATGATATATGTTACGCATGACCAGGTAGAAGCGATGACATTGGGCGACAGGGTGGCGGTGATGAGAGACGGCATAATACATCAATGCGATAAGCCCATGAGTATATATGACACTCCGGTGGACAAATTTGTTGCCGGTTTTATAGGAAGCCCGCCTATGAATTTTGTCAATGGCACAATAAATAAAAAGAACGGGCGGCTGTTTTTTGACGAAGGCAATTTTCAAGTTGGCATAGTGGACCAGATGCGAGATGTCCTTTCGCCTTATGCGGGGAAAGACATAATATTCGGCATAAGGCCCGAAGATATATACGACAAGCTGTTTGTAACCAAGGCCCAGCCGGAGGATACCGTAAGCGTTGTAGTAGATGTCGTAGAGACGATGGGATCGGAAGTTTATCTTTATATCAATACACAAAAGCACTCCTTTATCGCAAGAGTAGGCAGTCGAAGCACTCCGGAGATGGGCAAGAAGCTGGATGTAGTCTTCGATATGACTAAAGTGCATTTCTTTGACAAAGATACCGAAAAAACGATTGTATAATTAAATCATTCTATTATTATAATGAAACGATATATCATAGGGGTGGATATCGGCGGTACGAACACCAAAGTCGCGCTTCTTGATTTCGGCGGGCACATCCTTCACAAAAAAGATTTTCTCACCAAAAGTTACGGGAGCGACAGATTACTGGACGGAGTCGCGAAAGAATCTTCAGTTATCCTAAAAGATAAAAGCATAAAAAAGACCGAACTTTTGGGGCTGGGAATCGGATTACCAGGCTTGGTAGATTTCAAAAGAGGCCTGGTTTTTTCTTTGACAAATATACCCCGCTGGAAAGATGTTAAGCTGAAAAGCATACTGGAGAGGAAGCTCCGCATTCCGGTTTTTGTGGATAATGATGTCAAGGTCATGGCGCTGGCGGAGATGAAATACGGCGCCGGCAAAGGATATAAAGACGCGGTATGCCTTACGCTCGGTACGGGCGTAGGGGGCGCCGTAATAATAAACGGCAGTTTATACAGGGGCGCGTCTCTGGTCGCCGGGGAAATAGGGCACGTGCCGCTAAACGAAAATGGACCCGCTTGTAATTGCGGCAGTTTTGGCTGCCTTGAAGCATATGTCGGCAGGGAATATTTTCTTAATAACGTGCGCAAAAAACTGGAACGCTCACCGGACAGCCTCGCCATGAAGATGGCTGAAGGAAATTTATTTTCAGTGACTCCCGAGCTTCTTCAAAAAGCGGCTTTGAAAGGCGATAGTATTGCCAAAGCGGCGTGGCGGGAGATGGGCACTCATATAGGAAACGCGCTGGCGGGCACAGTCAATCTTCTGAATCCCGAGATCATAATAATAGGCGGAGGGATTGCGGGGGCCGGAAAGATATTGTTTGATTCCATAAGATCCGCTGTGGATAAGAAGAGCATGAAAATACAGGCGAAGGCCGTTAGAATAGTTAAAGCAAAACTTGGGAATGATGCCGGTGTAATAGGCGCCGCCGAGATTGTGAAAAGGAACCTTTAGCGTAATGTTTAAAAAGTGTTTATTTGCCCTCATAATTTTCATATCTATCCCCGCAGGGCTTTATGCCATAGAGCCGTCGACGCGACCCCTTTATGATAATGAAAAAACCGGCCAAAAGACCATCCAGGAACTCCAGAAGTCCATATCGAGCATACAGCCTACCGCCGAAGAAACGGCAAGCGAGGAGAGAGCCACTCCGATAGTCGTAAATGGAGACAAGGTCCAGTATGACTACGCAGAAAAGACTGTCAGCGGAACCGGAAATGTTTCCATAACCTACAAAGGCATAAAGCTTACCTGCGACAGCATTGTGATAAACGTAGATGAAAAAGAAGGTGTTGCCGAAGGCAACGTAACGCTTTACCAGGAAGGAAACACTTTTACATCCGATAAAGTTGTTTATAACTTTGCCACCCAAAAGGGCGAATTAATTAATGGCGCGATGAAAATGCCGCCGTGGTACGGAGAAGCGAAGCTTATACAAAAAACAGGAGATAAATTATATCAGCTTAACCGCAGCTACGTTACCACCTGCGACCTCGCAGAGCCGCATTACCGCATAGAAGCAAAGACCATAAAGGTCTACCTGGGAGAAAGGGTTACCATGTGGAATGCCTTCTTTTTGCTTGGCAACGTCCCCGTGATGTACATTCCGTATTATAACCACCCTCTCAAAGACAATATGCCTCAAATGGATATTGTCCCGGGTTATGATAAGGAATGGGGCGCTTACGCATTGACCTCCTGGAGGTATTTTTTCCATCCGGATTCCAAAGGGCATATCAACCTGGATTACAGGTCCAAAAGAGGCCTTGGGGAAGGCGCCGATTATAGCTATAAGCTGGACAAATTCGGAACCGGTTATGCGAGATTTTATTATACGCATGACCGCGAACCGCCGGATGCCGCCAAAAAAGACCGATGGCGCGCGCAATGGCGCCATCGCTGGCAAGTGGACCAAAACAGCTTAATGACTGCCGAGTACCACAAATTGAGCGACAAGGACCTGATAAAGGACTTTTTCTATAAGGAAGAATACGAGGTGGATGAAGAGCCGCCTACATACCTGTCATATGTAGGCGCCAAGGATAATTATTCTTTTGAAATTTTGGCGGATAAGAGAATTAACAGATTCTTCACAGTTACGGAAAAATTACCCGAAGCTAAGATGAAGATAGCGAAACTTAAATTGTTCAATTTTATGAATCTCTATTATCAGGACTCCTCCAGTGTCGCCAGGCTTAATAAGAACTTCGCGGATGACTTGCCCGGATCGGCGTCGAACAATGATTACCAAGCCACGAGAATCGACTCATATAATGAACTCTCTTATCCGTTCCGGGTTTTAGGGTTTTTAAACTTGAATCCTTTTGTGGGCATAAGGGAGACCTATTATTCGGAAAATCCGCTGGACGAAAAAAATATAGTAAGAAATATGTTTACTAGCGGGGCCGAATTATACGCAAGGTTTTATAAGATATACGATATGGAGACAAATTGGCTTGGCCTTGATATACACGACATAAGGCACCTCGTAATGCCATCGGCCAGGTATGAATATACAAATACGCCTAACTACGGTCCCGATGATTTGTACCAGTTTGACAGCATAGATGCCCTTTACGGAGAGAACGGCGTTAAGCTTATACTGGAGACCAAGCTTCAGACGAAAAGAAACGCGGATGGAGGCAACAAAAATACAGTGGACCTCGTGACGTTTATAGCCGACACTAAGTATATGATAAAGGATGATATTGGGAACGAAAATGAACTCATGGATATAAACTTTGATCTTGAAATAAGGCCTTATGACTGGATGTTTCTAAAGGCCGATGCGACTATAGATAAGAGTGAACACAGATTCAGTACTGTTAATGCGGATTTTTATTTTAATAAAGGAGAGGACATTGATTTTGGTTTGGGGTACCGCTATGAATGGGACGCGTTTTCGAATGAAGATAATACGCAAATCACGAGCCAGCTTACTTACAGGATAAACAAAGACTGGAAATTCCGCATATACGAACGGTATGAATTACATGATAAGAAGTTCCAGCAGCAGGAATATACGATATACAAAGACCTGCACTGCTGGACAGGGGAAGTTACCTGCCGCGTAAAAGATCAAAAGGATTATACTTTTTGGGTTGTTTTCAGGCTTAAGGCCTTCCCGGATATGCCGTTCCTGTTCCGTACGACCTACAAGGGCCCTGCGCCTGGCGAAGCTATGCAGCACTAAAAAATGGGGACAGCTACCGCTGCCCCCATTTTTTAATCTTTGAATATATAGCTATCCATCCGCTGGCGGCGAGGATGGAGATTAGGGGCATGATGGGGACCCTGAACCTTGAGCCGTTGCAGAGGCCCACGCCTACCACCGAGACGACGATAAAGTATATGATTGTAAGAAGTAGAAATACCTTCGGAAGATTGTTATATCGGGCAAAAAATAATCCTATTATTAATGCTATTATCCACGGATAGCCGAATATTTTTGAAGCGACTTTAAGGGGTATGTTTCTAAGATATTTCAGTGTTCCCGGCCTCGTCATAAAGTTTGTAAATGATTTAGTGGTATTTTTTATATAAAATAGAAGGGGCCCGGTTTCGGAACGCACCGCTTCACTTTGCCGCGTATATCTGTGCAGAAGGCCCATATCCCGCAGGTCTATATTGTCTATGGTAGTGAAATCCGCTCTCCCCACTTTAAAATAATTTCTACAATTCCATGCCCCTACTAATGCGTAGAAAATAAAAAGGAATATAAAGCCGTACCATAAGGCCCGTTTAGGCGCGCCGCGGAAAAACGCAAGTATTACTCCTATGGCAATGCAAATACCCAGATAGTAGCTTATCGGCCTTATATAAGTGGCCGCGGCAAGTATTACCGCCGATACCGCAAGCAAATGTATTTTTTGTCCTTTAAGGAATTTTAGGAAAAAATAAATAAATATAGCCATAAAGACGGCATAAAGCGATTCGCTTAAGAGCATTAAGCTCGATATGGTAACGGGTAGGTCAAAAAGGAATATGAATGCGGAAAGAAGCGCGATCTTAGTATCCAGCTCATAAGCCGCTTTATAGACTATGTATCCGGCGAAAGTAGTAAGGAGGATCTGGACGACTACTATACCATTGAACGGTATTTTTAGCGTTTGGTTTAAAAATCCTAGAAAAAGAGGGTAGCCCGGTGTCCTTCTCACCTCATATTTTACCCACCCGTATTTTTCGAAGGTGGCAAAAGTCCCTGTTTCAACCAAATTTACTCCGGGTTCGAGATAGGTAGGGGTATCCGGCATTGATATAAAAGACGGGACATTAGCTATGCCATAGCCTAATAAGGCTAGCTTTATGCCTAAGGATACTGTTATTACCAATATTAAGATCTTATTATCCCTATTAAGCGCTGAAAGCATGTTTTGCCTCTTTTAGGGTAGATTATATATTTTCCACTATACAAAAACAAGGAAAAAGTGTATAATAACCGCTTGTATGTTTGCTGATAAGAAGATCGTAGTCGTTATGCCCGCATATAATGCGGAAAGGACCTTGGATAAGACCTATAAGGAGATCCCTAAAGAGGTAGTTGATGAGGTCCTTTTGGTTGACGATAGGAGCTGTGATTCCACGGTTCTTAAGGCAAAAGAATTAGGTATAGCGACTTATATACACGATATCAATAAAGGCTACGGCGGTAATCAGAAGACCTGTTACAGAGAGGCGTTAAAAAGCGGGGCGGATATCGTCATTATGCTTCACCCCGATTATCAGTATCCGCCAAAATTGATACCGACCCTGGCGGGGCTATTGACATCGGGTATGTTTGACGTAGCGCTTGGTTCGCGCATATTGGGCGGGATGGCGCTAAAAGGCGGTATGCCGCTGTATAAATATATATCAAACCGCGCGTTGACATTTTTTGATAATTTAATAACCGGCCAGAAGCTTTCCGAATACCACACGGGCTACAGGGCGTTTACGAGAGAAATACTGCTCGATCTGCCGCTATTGGAAAATTCAGACGATTTTATTTTCGATAACGAAATGTTGATGCAGGCGGCATATTTCGGATACCGGATAGGCGAAGTCACTTGTCCGACGAATTATAACAAAGAGGCATCATCCATATCGTTTGGCCGCTCCGTCGTATACGGTATTGGAATATTACTGATCGGGGTGAAATTTATACTACAGAAGATGAAGCTCGCGAAGTTCAGCATATTTAATCCCCATGGAAAGAAGATAAAAATATGATAACGATGTTTAAACCCTATGTTTCCGAGAAAGTCGCGCCCGCTCTTACCGAGATACTTAAGACGAGTTGGATAGGGCAAGGGCCTCACGTTGATAAGGTGGAGGAGAAGTTTGAAAAGATGTTCGATACATTCGGCGCCCTGACTTTGAATTCATGCACTTCGGCCCTGCACCTTGCGCTTATTCTTTCCGATCTGGGAGAAGGCGACGAAGTGATAACAACCCCCATGACCTGCTCGGCGACGAATATGCCGATACTCTACGAAAAGGCCAGACCCGTTTTCGCGGATATACAAAAGTCATCGCTTAATATCGATCCTAAAGACATAAAAAAGAAACTTACCTCGAAGACAAAAGCCATTATGGTGGTGCATTGGGGCGGTGAGCCGTGCGATATGGACGAGATATTGGCTATAGCGAAAGAAGCGAAAGTCCCGGTCATAGAGGATGCCGCACATGCTTTGGGCGCAAAGTATAAGGCGAAATACATAGGGGCGGTAAGCGATTTTACGTGTTTCTCTTTTCAGGCGATAAAGCAGATCACAACGGTGGACGGCGGTATTTTGACCTGCAAAGACGATGCTCACTACAAGCGCGGAAAACTACTACGCTGGTACGGCATAGACAGGGACTTCAAGGGCGACATATACTGGAAATTTAAAGTGGAGGAAGCGGGGTTTAAGTACCATATGAATGACGTTACCGCTACGATGCTTTCCATACAGCTGGATGACCTTGAGAAGGTAAATTCGAGAAGGCGGGAGATAGTAAAACGTTATCGCGAGGCACTAAAAGATGTGAAAGGCCTGACATTGCTTGAAAAGAAGCCCGACAGAGAAAGCGGCAACTGGCTCTTTACAACTTTAGTGGAACGCCGCGACGATTTTACAAAAATGCTGAAAGCAAGCGACATAGAGACACATATGGTTCACGTAAGATGTGACGTCTATCCTATTTTCGGCGGCAAGCGATTAGATCTTCCGGCCATGAATGAAGTGGAGCCGAAATACGTATCAATACCCCTTCATCAGGGGCTTACCGACGATGATGTAGATAAAGTGGTAAAGACGATAAAGAAGGGCTGGTAGAGATGCGCTGCGATATAGTCATACCGGTCTGGAACATGAAGGAGCTTACCCAGCAGTGCGTAAATAGCGTCATACGCCACACGGATTTTCCTTACCGGCTTATAATAGTGGACAATGCCAGCAACGAAGAGACAAAGGCCTACTTGGAGGATCTGGCTAAAAGAAAAGACGTAGAAGTTCGGCTTATCCGTAATGAAGAAAACCTTGGTAATTCCAAAGGCGCCAATCAGGGTATCCGCTCCTCCGATGCCGAATATGTATGCATATTAGATAATGACACTATAGTGACGGACCATTGGCTTTCGGAAATGGTCAAGATAGCAGAGTCGGATGAAAAGATCGCGGTCGTTAATCCCTTAAGCAATTACGGCGCTAAAAAGCCGCTTGGCAGGTCATGGGATGATGTCGCGGCCGAAGCATATCAAAAGGGAAACGGGAAGTATCTGGAGACGGCGGCCGCGATAGGATTTTGTTTTCTTATAAAGAGAAAAGTCATAAACGATATAGGCGTTTGGTCTGAAGGTTACGGCCCCGGGTATTTTGAGGATACGGAATATTCTGTAAGGGCCATAAGGCGCGGGTACAAAATAGCGATAGCGCAAGGCGCTTATGTTGTTCATCTGGAACACTCCTCTTTTAAGCGGACCGGATTTTTCGACGAACTTTTCCAGAAGAACCAGAAGCTATTTTACGACGAATTTGGCAAATCCAAAAGGTTTCTTTATATACTTACGGGAAGCGAAAAGACCCTCGGCCTCGATAAAAACGCTTATCGGAACGCGCAGGAGAGAAACTGGATATGGGTCTTTATGCAAAAAGGCGCAAATATAAACTTACCGGTCCATGCGTATATAAAGTTGTTCTACCTAAATAAGCCGTTTTTCAGGACAAATTGCATTTTCAGGATACTAAAGAGAAAGAAGAAGTTCGACGCTATATATAGCGACTCCCTCCCAATTGCTGAGACATTGAGATCGCTTAAGAATCTGCATGGGGCAGAAGTAGTTTACCCCGCATTGTAATGCTGCGGGGCAAGTACGGAAAGGTGATATGAAGATAGGAGTGGTAGGCGCGGGATATGTAGGACTTGTTACGGCGGCTTGCTTCGCCGATTTAGGCAACGACGTCGTATGCATGGATATAAGCGAAGAAAAGATAAAATCCTTAAAGAAGGGCATTATACCCATTTACGAACCGAAATTGGAAGGCATTGTAAAAGACGGCCTGAGGGAAGGCCGGCTTACTTTTACTACAGATATAGCCGCGCTTGTAAAAAAGACAGAGATAATATTTATAGCCGTAGGCACTCCGCCTAAAGAAAACGGCGACGCGGACCTCTCGCACATAGAAGACGTTTCGCGGAAAATCGCCGCTTGCATGAGCGCTTACAGGCTTATTGTGGAAAAGAGCACCGTTCCCGTCCATACAGGAAAGAGAATAGAAGAGATCATTACAGCCAACAATAAGAAAAAGATAAAATTTGATGTCGCCTCAAACCCTGAATTTTTAAGGGAAGGCCAGGCAATAGATGATTTTATGCATCCCGATAGAATTGTCCTTGGCGTCAGGACCGAAAAGGCAAAACGCACGCTTACCGATTTATACTCAGCACTTAAAGCGCCGATGGTTGTGACGGATATAGAGAGCGCCGAGCTGATAAAGCACGCCTCCAATTCATTTTTAGCGACTAAAATATCCTTTATAAATTCGTGCAGTAATATATGCGAGAAGAGCGGAGCCAACATATTGGATGTTGCGCGCGGCATGGGCATGGACAAACGTATAGGCGAGAAATTTCTTAATGCCGGCGCCGGTTTCGGCGGTTCCTGCTTTCCAAAGGACCTCGACGCGTTTATCAGTATATCCGAAAAACTGGGATATGATTTTGGTATATTGCGAGAGGTAAAAAGAGTCAATGAAGAGCAAAAGATACTTTTCGCGAAAAAGATAAAACGCGCATTAGGTACCCTGAAGGCTAAAACCATCAGCATACTGGGCCTCTCTTTTAAGCCCGACACAGACGATATGAGGTGCGCGCCTTCCATTGATATAATAAATATGCTGAAGAAAGACGGGGCGAAGATAAGGGCATTTGACCCCAAGGCAATGGAGAATGCCAAAAAGCTTATCAATGGCGTAATCTTTTGCAATGACGCCTACAGTACCGTAAAAGGCGCTGACGCGCTCGTCATAATTACAGATTGGAATGAGTTTAAAGAGATGGACCTTGCGAAAGTCAAGAAGCTGATGAATAAACCGGTTATAATAGACGGCAGGAACATATACAATCCCGATATGGTTAAAAGATTGGGCTTCAAATATGTAGGAGTGGGGCGATTATGATGATAGACGGCGTAAAGGTAAAAAAACTTAAGGTGAATGTGGATGATAGAGGCCGGCTTATGGAAATATTGAGGGCCGACGAGGACATCTTTCAGAAGTTCGGCCAGGTTTATATAACGACGGCCTATCCCGGCGTAGTAAAGGCGTGGCATCACCATAAAATTCAGACGGACAATTTTACCTGTGTAAACGGGAAAATGAAGCTTGCGCTCTACGACGCGAGGCCCGATTCGAAGACTTACAAGGAAGTGAATGAATTCGTAATAAGCCTTGATGACCCCATGTTGGTCCAGATCCCGCCTTCGGTGTATCATGGTTTTAAATGCGTAGGCAGCGGAGAAGCGTTGGTTATAAATATGGTGACAGAGCCGTATAATCACAAGGATCCGGATGAATACAGGACGGATGCGTACGATAATGATATTCCGTACGATTGGAGGAAATAAATGAAAGGCGTGATATTGGCAGGTGGATTGGGGACGCGTCTCAAGCCCCTTACTAAGATAACAAATAAGCACCTTCTTCCCATATACTCAAAACCGATGATCTATTATCCCATAGAGACTCTTGTGGAGGCCGGCATAAAGGATATACTGCTTGTGACCGGAGGAAATCACGCCGGGGAATTTTTAAGGCTTTTGGGCAACGGCCATCATTTCGGGTTAAAGCATATAAATTACACTTACCAGGAAGGGGAAGGCGGAATCGCCGATGCCCTTAAACTGGCGGAACATTTTGCCGACGGCGAGAAAATTGTGGTCATACTCGGAGATAATATAGTAGAGAAGTCCATAAAGAAATACGTGGACAATTTCGCAAAGCAGGAATACGGCGCCAGGATACTTATCAAGAAAGTGGATGACCCGTGGCGGTTCGGCGTGGCCCAAATAAAGGATAAAAAGATAGTATCCATTAAAGAAAAGCCGAAAAATCCAAAGTCAAAGTATGTAGTGGCGGGGATATATATGTACGATTCCAAGGTCTTCGAGATAACAAAACACCTTAAGCCGTCAAAGAGGAATGAGCTTGAGATCACTGATGTGAATAACGCGTACCTCAAACTGGGCGAGCTTCATTACGATATATTAGACGGCTGGTGGACCGATTCCGGCACGTTTGACTCGCTGCTTAAAGCAAATGATCTTGTTGCGAAAAAAGAGAAGAGAAGGGGTAATTGAGTATGAAGATCCTTGTTACCGGCGGCGCCGGTTTTATCGGCTCCAATTTTATAAGGCATATGCTGAAGAAATATCCGGATTACCATATCACAAACCTTGATAAGCTTACTTATTGCGGGAATATTGAGAATTTAGCCGATATAAAGGATAACCCGCGTTATAAATCGATAAAAGGCGATATCGCCGACGCGGGGACAGTGAACGAAGCCATAAAAGAGTGCGATGCAGTAGTAAACTTTGCCGCAGAAAGCCACGTGGACCGGTCTATTAAAGACCCTAACCGCTTCGTGAAGACTAATGTCCACGGCACTTTGACACTTTTAAAATGCGCGAGAGAACTGGGCGTCTCCAAATTTGTCCAGATAGGTACCGACGAAGTATACGGCAGCATAGAGCGAGGCAGTTTTACCGAGCACAGCAACCTCAACCCTCGAAGCCCATATTCGGCAAGCAAGGCAGGGGCGGATCTCCTGGCGCTTTCGTTTTATTCTACATACGTACTTCCCGTAGTGGTAACCCGAAGTTCCAATAATTTCGGGCCGTATCAATATCCGGAAAAGATAATACCGCTTTTTATAACCAACGCGTTGGACAACAAAAAACTTCCTGTTTACGGCGACGGCATGAATGTGAGAGACTGGTTGTACGTAATGGATAACTGCGAGGCGATCGATGTAGTGCTTCATAAGGGCACAGTAGGGGAGGTTTATAACGTCTCGGGCAGCGCCGAAATATGCAACATAGACCTGACGCATAAGATACTGGATTATCTTAAAAAACCGCACGACTTGATAGAATTTGTGGAAGACCGCCCCGGCCACGACAGGAGATATTCGCTCGAAAGCGCCAAAATAAAGGGCCTTGGGTGGCAGCCTAAACATGATTTTGAAGACGCGTTAAAGAGCACCATAGACTGGTATACGGATAACAGGAAATGGTGGGAGCCGCTTAAGAAGAAACGCGCTGAAGTCAAGTGCGGGTCGTGAGTTATAACCGTCATTGCGAGGCACGAAGTGCCGAAGCAATGACAATACATTGACCATGATTATGGACAAAAAAAGAGTTCTTGTTACGGGTTCTAACGGAATGTTGGGCATGGATATGGTCTCTTTCATAGGTGATCTCTACGATGTCTACCGCACTGATCTTGAAGAGAAGAAAAATTTTCGGCATGACGGAAAGAGATTTTCAAAATGCGATATAACCGACGGGCCCACTACTATCCGTATGATAAAAGAGGCGAAGCCGGAGGTTATAATCCACACAGCGGCCTGGACCGATGTCGACGGCTGCGAGCTTGACCAGGAAAAGACGATGAAGATAAATGCCGAGGGTACTCACAATGTGGCACTGGGCGCAAAAGAAGTAAACAGTATCCTTATTTATATAAGCAGCGATTTTGTTTTTGACGGAGATAAGACGAGCCCCTACAAGGAAGACGATATGCCGCACCCCGTAAATACCTACGGATTATCCAAGTTAAAAGGCGAGACCTTTATAAGAAAAGAGCTTGATAAGTACTTTATAGTGAGGACCAGCTGGCTTTTCGGAAAATACGGGAAAAATTTTGTAGATATTGTACTGGACAAAGCAGAGAGAAAGGAAGAACTCAAAATCGTCGTGGACCAATTTGGCTCGCCCACTTATACGCTGGATCTATGCAATGCCCTTATTAAGTTGATGGCTGTGCCTACCGAAGGCCATACTGCCGGAGGAGTGTACCATTTTTCAAATAGCGGCAGCTGCTCGTGGTATAAATATGCCGAGGAGATTTTACGGCTCGGAAGAAAGCAAGATGCAAAGATAACGCCGATCACCTCGTTAGAGCTTGACAGGCCCGCAACAAGGCCCAAGGTGTCGATATTGGACATAGATAAATATGCCGCGTTTGCAGGCAAGACCCCCAGAAGCTGGGAGGCCGCTTTAGAAGAGTATCTTTTGGTAGATTTAAAGAAAGAGGCAAAAGACCATGTACAAAATTTTAAAAAATAAAATAGAAAATAAGACGGCAAAAATAGGTATTGTGGGATTGGGTTATGTCGGGCTGCCTCTCGCGGTGGCCTTTGCCGAAGAAGGATTCGAGGTCTTCGGGATAGACACCGGCCCAAAGAAGGTGAGTTCTATAAAAAAAGGAGAGTCTTATATAATAGACGTGCCCTCGGAAAAGGTTGAGAGGCTTGTGTCGAGCGGGCTTTTAAATGCTACCGACGATTATAAGGTGGTAAAAAAGCTGGACGCCGTAGTGATATGCGTGCCCACACCTCTCGGAAAGACCAGAGAACCCGACGTATCGTTTATAGTCTCGGCTATCGCGGGGATAATCAAAAATAGGCGCAAAAATCAACTTTACATATTGGAGAGCACAACTTATCCCGGGACGACCGAGGAAATATTGCTGCCTAAATTTAAAGAGAAAAATTATAAAATTGACCGCGATTTTCTTTTGGCGTTTTCTCCGGAAAGAGTAGATCCCAGCAATCGAATATACACCACAAACAATATCCCTAAAGTAGTCGGCGGCGTGACAAGGGATTCAACTCAAGCCGCAAAGCTCCTTTATAATCAGATAGTGGACGAGGTGATACCTGTCTCTTCCAGCAAAGTAGCGGAGATGACAAAACTTCTTGAGAATACATTCAGAAGCGTTAACATAGGCCTGGTCAACGAACTCGCCCGGATGTGCGAAAGGATGCATATAAATGTGTGGGAGGTTATAAATGCGGCAAAGACAAAACCTTTCGGCTTTATGCCTTTTTATCCCGGGCCCGGTATCGGCGGCCATTGTATTAATATTGATCCCCTCTATCTTTCGTGGAAGGCAAAGCTTTACGGTTTTGACGCTAAGTTTATAGAGCTGGCGGATCATGTGAACTCAGATATGCCACGGTATGTCGTGCAGTGCGTTATGAACGCGCTTAACGATCGAGGAAAAGCGGTCATGGGGAGTAAAGTGCTGGTTTTGGGCGTTGCCTACAAAAAAGATGTGGATGATTTGAGGGAATCGCCGTCTCTCGAAATAATGAAGATCTTTTTGGAAAAAGGCGCTATCGTCACGTATTCGGATCCGCACGCCTCGCGTATCATGCTGGATTCAAAACCGTTTAAGTCAGCGCCACTACAAGGCGGATTTATTAGAAAACAAGATTGTGTCGTACTCGCTACAGACCACACAAGCTTTGATTACAAAAAGATACAGCATAACGCAAAACTTGTATTTGACACAAGAAATGCCTTTGCGGCAAGAGGCATAAAGGAAAAAAATATATTGGTACTTTAGGGGTAAAATGGAAAAATATCTTGTAACCGGCGGCGCCGGATTCATAGGTTCAAATATAGTAGAAGAATTGGCGAAAAGAAATCACAAGGTCAGGGTTCTGGATAATTTTATAACGGGCAAGAGAGAGAATCTTGCGCCATTTTTAAAGAACATAGAACTTATAGAAGGCGATATAAGGGATATAAATGCCGTCAGAAAGTCTGTTAAGGGCATCGATTATGTGCTGCACCAGGCAGCCCTCAGGAGCGTGCCAAAATCCGTCGATAACCCCGTCCTTACTAATGACATAAACGTAAACGGCACCTTAAATATCTTTATAGCAGCGAAAGAAGCCGGCGTAAAGAGGGTCGTTTATGCCTCCAGTAGTTCCGTTTACGGCGATTGTAAAATTTTCCCTGAAAAGGAAAATTTTATTCCACGGCCTATTTCACCTTATGCGGTTTCAAAGCTGACAGGCGAATATTACGGCTACACATTTACAAAGACATTCAACCTTGAAGTTGTTTCGCTAAGATACTTTAATGTGTTTGGGCCCCGGCAGAACCCCGAGTCCAAATATTCGGCTGTAATCCCCGCTTTTATATCGCATATGCTTTCCAATAAAGCGCCCATAATTGAAGGCAGCGGCAAGCAATCGAGAGATTTTACTTACGTTGAAAATGTCGTTCTTGCCAATTTGGCCGCTTGCAAGGCAAAAAATGCGGCGGGTGAAATATTTAATGTGGCGTGCAATAAATCGTATTCAGTTTTAGATATCATAAAATACCTTGATAAGTTTTTGGGGAAAAAGACCAAGCCGGAATATGTAAAGGCGCGGATGGGCGACGTCAGAAAGACGATAGCCGACATTACAAAGATGAAACGTATTTTGAAGCTTACGCCTAAAGTCCAGTTTGAAGAGGGGCTTAAAAGGACGCTGAATTGGTTCAGAGAGGATACGGGGAAAAAGCGATGAAAAAGAGAGTGCTTTTAACGGGTGGAGCAGGATTCATAGGATCGCACCTTTCAACTTTTTTGCTGGAGCGCGATTTTGAAATAATTTGTATGGATAATCTCATAACAGGCGTTATGGGAAACATATCGCATCTTTCTAAGAATAAACATTTTGAATTTATAGAGCACGATGTCACAAAATATATAGATATAAAAGGCAATATCGATTACGTATTGCATTTTGCTTCTCCCGCAAGCCCCGTGGATTATCTGAAACTTCCTATTCAAACGTTAAAAGTGGGTTCTTTGGGCACGCATAATGCGCTGGGCGTCGCAAAAGAGAAGGGGGCAAAATTTCTCCTTGCATCGACAAGCGAAATCTACGGCGACCCGGCAGTGCATCCCCAACCCGAAAGCTATTGGGGCAATGTCAACAATGTCGGCCCGCGCGGAGTATATGACGAAAGTAAGCGCTTTGCCGAAGCCATAACCATGGCATATCACAGAACACACCGCCTAGACACTAAGATAGTCCGGATATTTAATACCTACGGGCCGAGGATGAGGAAAGTGGACGGCCGCGCCATACCGGCATTTATAGAAGAAGCACTGAATAATAAGCCTATAACTGTATTCGGCGACGGAAAACAGACCCGCAGCTTCTGCTATATCTCTGATCTTGTAGAAGGGGTATACCGGCTTATGAATTCAAGCGTCAATACTCCGGTAAACATTGGAAGTCCCGAGGAGATGACAATACTGAAGCTCGCGGATGTCATAATAGATTTAACGAAGTCAAAAAGCAAAATAATATTTGAATCTCTTCCCATAGATGACCCCAAGACCCGCCAGCCGGAAATAACACTGGCAAGGATGCTTTTAAGTTGGAACCCGACCATAAAATTGGAAGAAGGGCTTGCGAAGACCATAGAGTGGTTTAAAGCGACTTATATGTAGCAAAAAGATATGGATAACGACGGTTACTACGGAAGTGAGAGAGAAGATATTATCGCGCTGATACCTATGGAGGCAAAGCGTATACTTGACGTGGGCTGCGGTTTCGGGCTCATGGGCAAGCGCATTAAGGAAATAAGGGGCCCTGTCGAAGTAGTGGGATTTGAGGCCGAAGAGGCTGCTCTAGAAATGGCGCGAAAGAATCTGGACGTGCTTATAGCGGGTGATGTCGAGAGCGTTAAACTTCCGTTTAAAGACGGTCATTTCGATTGCATTGTTTACGGCGAAATACTGGAACACCTTAAGGACCCGTGGAAGGTGTTAAAAGAGCATAAGAGATATCTAAAAAAAGACGGACTGTGCATAGCGAGCATGCCCAATATCTCGCATTACAGCGTTGTACAAGGGCTTCTTAATGACAGGTGGGATTATAAGGATTCGGGCATACTGGACAGGACGCATCTGAGGTTCTTTACCATTGAAGGGATGAGGAAGATGTTTTCTGACGCGGGATATGCGATTTCGGATGAGAAGAGATATATAAGGGCGTCGCGCGTTAAGAAATTTCTTGGAAAGATCTTCGGAAAGCGCGCCATACACTTATTGACGGAACAATATATAATAACAGGAAAGGCCTGAGGATTTATATGACAGAAAAAGGAACCAGCATAGTCATACCGGTTTGTAATCTTTTAGGTTTTACGCGGATCTCGGTTGATTATATACGCAAAAATACCGATACGCCTTATGAATTGGTCATAGTGGACAACGGATCTACCGACGGGACAAAGGAGTATTGCGCAGAACTTGCAAATGAGATTGACCTGAAATATATTCCGAACGACACCAATCTCGGGCCAATACTGGCAATAAACCAGGGAATTCGGGCCGCCAAATACGAATACATATGCCAGATGCATAATGATGCGGTAATATTTGAGCCCGGTTGGCTCGGAAAGATAATATCTATAATGGAAAAGGATCCCAAAATAGGCATAGTCTGCCTGGCCGGGCGTCAGTATATACGCAAAGACGCTGGCTGCGACGAAGATACACTTAAGCATAATCTCTTAAGCATAGGGCTCAACCCACCGATGAAGGAGACCGTGGCCGACGTTGCCGTAATAGACGGGCTATGTTTCGTCTTTACAAAAAGCCTGATCGAAAAGACGGGAGTGTTGGACGAAGTATACGGCATGATGCATTTCTATGACATGGACTTTTCGCTTGCCAGCATAAAGGCAGGATACAGAAATGTCGCCGTTAATGTTCTGGCGTTTCACGTAGGGAACGGCGGAACCACGCGGCGCTCCGATTTCTATAAAAACCTTGTCCCGAACGACCTCAAGTTATATAACAAAAATAGCGCCATATTCCAGAAGAAGTGGAAAGGGATGCTCCCCTGCGACGTTCGCCGCCACGCCCTGGTGCTGTAAAACCCGCCATTTTGACATTTTCCGAGTTCCCTCTCAAGTGCTGCTCAACTTTGTGGTTGTCTTCATAATAATAGTGATACTCTCCGAGCTCAGGTAAAATTTCTTAACGCCTCTCGCTGGCGCCAAAAATCGGGGGCGCTTGAACTCGGCTGGCACTGCCGTGCCGCCTCATTTCGCCTCCTACGTATCATTGCCAGGTCGGCGAAATCGCCTTCGGCGAACAGCAAGCGCCCTTTTATAAACCGATTTTTGTCTGGCTCGAGGCTAAAATTTTATTCGCTCGGAGAGGTATCACCATTATTATGGCACTAACGCTGCTTTAGAAAAGGAAGCCGGTGTTTTTCGGAGCGAGTGTCGATTTTAGGCGAAGCAGCTTGAGTAACGAGGGAATCCCGACGTCCCCCGAGAGGGGGACAATGTCGGAATGGCGAAGCTGTCTGAGCCCCGATGGAGAGCCCATCGGGGCGAGTTCTGAGCCACCGAGTTACGAAAGACCTTCGCCGTAAAGAAATCGACCCCGAGCGGAGAAAAATACCGGATTCCTTTTATTCGTCCAGTGGAAATGTCAATATTCCATATAATACATATTTCCTTGCCTTTCCCGCTCAAATATGGTAATATTTCCAATACTTGTCTACCTACTTATGTATACCCCACAGCAAGAACGTCATTGACAATATAATACTATAATCATAGTAATGGAGGGTGGCAAAATATGAAACAATACGCGCTTACCGAGAGACAGTCTACGGTATATAACTACATAAGGGACTATTATGGCAAGCATAATATGAGCCCTTATGTCCGCGAAATACAGGAAGCCTGCGGCATAACTTCTTACAAAGTCGCGCTTGACAGGCTTTCTTCTCTGGAGAAGAAAGGTTATATCCGCCGCAAGCTAAATAAGCACAGAAGTATAATGCTAAACGGTAAATAATTTAATAGAGAGGACAAGCATGAAGATACCAATTATGAATTTGAGCCTTCAATATGAGGAGCTCAAGACCGATATAGACCGCGTTATGCGCAGAATTGCCGAAACGAGCAGTTTTATACTCGGCAAAGAAACGGAAGAATTTGAAAAGGAAATAGCCGCATATTGCCAGACGAAATACGCTGTAGGAGTAAATTCAGGAACAGACGCCCTTATTCTCGCTCTCACCGCGCTCGGCATAAAAGAAGGCGACGAAGTTATAACTACGCCTTTTACATTTGTTGCTACAGCGGAGGCGATATCACGTGTCGGCGCAAGACCGGTATTCGTTGATATAGAGCCGTTGACTTGCAATATAGATCCTGCAAAGATAGAAAAAGCCGTTACCAAAAATACAAAGGCGCTCGTTCCTGTACATCTTTTTGGCAATCCTTGCGATATGGATTCTATATCAAAAGTAGCCGGCAGATATAAGCTAAAAGTGATAGAAGATACCGCGCAGGCGATAGGCGCAATTTATAAAGGCCGTAGAGTAGCGAGCTTCGGCGATGCCGGATGCTTGAGCTTTTTCCCCGGCAAAAACTTGGGCGCTTTCGGAGACGGCGGCATGGTCACTACCAATAGCCAGGATATTGCGGATAAGATACGGATATTAAGGGTCCACGGCACAGTAGCCAAATATCGCCATTCGATAATCGGCTTTAACAGCAGACTCGACAATCTTCAGGCCGCCATTCTTTCCATTAAGCTTACTAAACTTGATGAATGGAACGAGAAGCGCAGGAGGGTGGCGGAAAAGTATGATAAGGCACTGAAAGATCTGGTTGCCGTTCCTCGCATCCAAAAAGACGGAAAGCACGTTTATCATTTATATGTAATAGGAGTTGAAGCAAGAAGAAGGGACGGCCTTGTCGAGTTCCTGAATAAAAACGGCGTAGAGGCACGAGTCTACTACGGCCTTCCGCTCCATCTACAGGAATGCTATAAAGGCCTTGGATGCAAAAACGGCGATTTTCCCGAGGCAGAAAAGGCCGGACTTGAGACGCTAGCGCTGCCGCTTTTCCCGGAACTGCGCGAAAAAGACCAGGACTATATCATAGAGAAGATCAGGGCATTTATCAGGCCTTAATTCAGGTAAAACATGAGTATATATAGATTTAAAATTAGGCTTTCAAAAGATCGAAATACGGGAGAGTGGAGATTGGCTGTCGAAGAGGAAAATCTCCATCCGAAGCCTTTTATGTGCGAGGCAGAGAGTAAGACGCTCATAATACTCGGCTCACCCATATATCGCGAGAGGATGGATAGCGGCATAATCGCCGGCGAAATATTAAAACGGGGCATGGACAGGTCTTTTGTCTCCGAAATCGATGGTTCTTTCCTTTTTATATTATATGACAGAGCGACGGGTATCTTTAGTATAGCAAGCGACAGATTTGCGTCAATACCCGTTTATTACTTTTTTGATGAAACAGAATTTGTCGCTTCCGTAAATTATGCGGATATCTGGCGCGAGTTATGCAAAAAGCGCGACTTTGCAATAAATCAGGAAGCCTTTTACGAGTTTATATATTTACAAAGACTTCTTGGGGATAAAACTTATGACTCCAGAACAAAATATTTGAATTCGGCTTCCATCCTAACTTTTAGCATGCAAACCGGCAGTTTGGATGTCGTCAGATACTGGCGGCCGGATTTCCAGAAACGCAAGGGAACGCCTACTGAGACTAGCCGGATGCTGGCCGATTTGACTCGCAAGGCCATTTTAAGAAGGACCAGCGACGGCAAGCGGTACGGTTTACTATTGAGCGGCGGCCTTGATTCAAGACTGGTCTTGGCAGCTTTAGACAAGAGAGTGGAGTGCATTACGCTGGGGCCGTATAAGAATAACGAATATCTTGTGGCAAAGGCGTTGGCAGACGCAAAGAAATATCCCCACTCGTTTATAAAAAGAAAAGAGGGTCATTACGCAAGTATATTGGAAGAAGCTGTATTTCTGGGTGGCGGGATGAATATGTATATACACGCCCACTTTTTGGATTTTGATGAAGAATTTAGGGCCAAGGCCGATGTACTTTTTCATGGCCACGGATTTGATTATATGTTTCAGGGTAAGTATTTACCTTACGAGACCGTTAAGATCTTAAACAAGAAGACATATTTAAAAAAGAGGATACCCATTGAGAAGGACGTAACGAGCAAATTCCTTTCTAAAATAAGTTATCGCCTTAAGTCGGTAGATCCCCTATCGCTTGTGACTCATAAAGAAAAAGAGAGGATGCGTGGCTCACTTGTGGCATCAGCGGCAAAGGTCGTCGAAGGGGGGAACGACTGCGCTAACGATCCGCATGATCTGTGGGAATATCTCGTCATGCATAATCTCTCCAGACATTACACATTTCTTAATCTGTGCAGTATGCGAACCGCTGTCGAAGAAAGGACGGCTGCCTTTGACAACGAATTATTCGATTTTTATCTATCACTTCCTCCGGAAAGCCGCCTTAATAAGAAGATATTTACCGACGCGATAAAGTTATTGAGCGAAGATTTCTACAGGATAAAGAGCGCGAATACGAACTTTAATATTTATGATTCTGATCTTATGCTAACGGCCAAACTTTCCGCCAATAAGATATTAAGGCAATTAGGCTTATCGGCATCCTTGCCGCCGAGTCAGGCCGATAGGTCATGGCCCGTTAAAGCGGATATAATAAAACAAAGTGGAAAGATAATGGCGATAGTAAGGGCGCTGACAGACTCAGAAGCACTCAATACGTTAGGATTCTTCGACATGGATGCGATAAAGCGCTATCTGGGGAGACACCTTGCAGGCAAGGCCGACCATTCTGATCTCATATTGACTCTGGTCACAATAGATACTTTTATAAAAAATAGCAGTAAAAAGGACATGGCATATGTCGTTTGCGCGAAAAATCAATAAAGCGGTCCTAAAGACGGCTGATAAGCTGATACCGGTCACGAAGAAAGAACTTCGTTTTTTGGAATCAGTTCTAGAAAAGAGATTCTTAAATTTCGGAGTGGAGCCGACGAATCTGTGCAATGCCGCATGCCCTTTCTGCGCGTACAGGTTTTCGAAAACGGCGAAGAAGGTCATGCCTCTCGAGCTTTATAAAAAGGCGGTGGAGGAATACAGCTTTTTAGGCGGCGGCGGGATGGCCCTTACCCCGACGATAGGCGAGCCGCTCATGGATAAGACGATAATAGAGAAGGTCAAAATAGCGCGGAACTACCCTAACATAGGAAATATATTCTTTTATACTAATCTTATTAATCTTGACCAATTTGATATAACGGAATTACTGCTTTCCGGAATTAGCCGCATATCAGTATCCACTGCTATAGGTTCCAAGGAAATGTATGCCAGGCTTTTCGGGGCCGACAAATACGACATCGTGTTTAAGAACCTTATGAAATTACTAGAGACGAATAAGAAGCTCGCGAATCCTGTTAATATAATCCTGGCTCTGAGATTCGATAAAAATTTCGACTTATATAATTCTGCCGATTATAATAAGGTCTCAAAAATGATCGACAAAAAGAAGATAACCAAATTGCCGAATGACCGGGGCTACGATAATTGGGGCGGCGTCATAGAAGAAAAAGACCTGCCGAAGGATACAAAGTTTCGGGAAAGTAAAAAGGATAGGTCTGAGCCATGCGCCGAATTATACCGCAGGATAAACGTGCTTGCCAATGGCGATGTCAATTTCTGCGTCTGCAGGGACTTTGACTACGAAATGGTGATAGGGAATATAAGCGATAATGACTTAATAGGCCTCTGGCAAGGCGATAAATTAAGGAAATTGAGAGAGAACTGGAAGAAGGGCAACATGCCGGCCATTTGCAGAAATTGCTCCAACTACGCGCCTCTTAGTAATTTCCTCAAAAAGTCTAGGATTGCGATATGGTCTTTGGCAAAGTGCATAAGGAGGGGGCATTAATGGGACCTTTAGCAAATTCAAAACTGGCCGATTTTATAAGAAGAAATTTTTTGCTGAAGTCCTTAGTAAGAGGGGTTTATCAGATTTTTATATTCCCCTTTACAAGGAAAGGCGTCGATGTGAATATAGGCGGGGCAGGTAAGTATAGATTGGACTATATTTTTGCGTTACGCGGCTACGATGGTTTCGGCGATAAGCATAATGCGGGATTTAGAAAGTGGATCGACTGCTGCAGAGACAAAAAGATTGTATTCGATGTGGGCGCGCATATAGGCCTTTACACGATACCTGCGGCAAAAGCCATCCGGCAGGACGGCCGGGTCTATGCCTTTGAGCCGGGAGCCGCGAACAGAAAGTATCTCATGCGCCACTTCAAGTATAACAATGTTAGTAATGCGATTATAGCTCCGTATTTGGTAGGTGAAGAGAGTAAAAAAGAGCAGCTGTTTTACGAGAATAAGAAGACGGACCCCATGAATTCGCTCCATCCCAAAAAGAATGTCTGGTTATACAAAAGAGTGTACAGAGAGCAGGTGACGCTGGACGATTTTGTTCGCTGGAATAATATTGAACCGCAGGTCATTAAGATAGACGTTGAAGGTGCGGAATACTGTGTATTAAAAGGAGCTTATGAAGCAATAAAAAGGTATTCGCCCGTGATATTTTTAAGCGTCCATCCTAAGCAGCTTGGCCTATTCGGCTCTTCTGCCGCTGAAGTTTTAGAGTTGATAAATAGCCTGCAATATACTGCCCATAATTGCAACGGCGAAAAAGTATCGGAACTCGATTTTGGCGAATATATATTATCTAAGAAAACAGGGAGTATTGACAATGGCTAGGGGCATTTTACGTAAAAATCTGGATTTAGCTAAACATTACGGCCTAATTCGTACTTTCAGGATATATGCGAGGACGCTTGTATGGTACTTATACGGGATCATGTTTGGATGGACAAAAAGATACAAAAAGCTTGTGGTAAACGGCTATCCTATGTATGTCGACCTCAAAGATAAAGGCATATCCAAGGCACTTTTTGTCTACGGCAGCCGCGAGAAAGACCAGATGCATCTTGTCAAAGATAATATAAAAAGGGGTTCAACGGTTCTAGATATAGGCGCTAACATAGGTTATTATGTTCTTCTGGAGGCAGGTATTATCGGACCTTCCGGCAGGATAATCGCTTATGAACCATCAAGCGATAATTGTCTTTTATTAAACAGAAACATCGCGGCCAATGGCCTGACCGATAAAGTCGAAGTCAACAATGCCGCTCTTTCGAATAGGTCGGGGACGAGCCGTTTCTATTTATCATCGAAGTCCAATCTTCATACGCTTAATCCCGTTCATTACAAGGGAGGCGCCAAGAGATCTGCTGAAGAAAAGTTTATAGATGTCAGAACCGTGGACGTATACGCCGTACTTAATCAAAACAGAGATGTGAAGTTCATAAGGATGGATATAGAAGGCCACGAAGTCGAGGTACTCGAGGGCATCTTGCGTGCAGTGCGGGATTTTAAAATCTATCCCGATATCTTATTCGAGACCCATTTTGCGAAATACGACCCAAGTGGCCATGATATTGAAAGCAGGTTGAAGGCGTTGTTTGGCCTCGGATATATTCCGGCAGCCATAACCTCGACCGACGAAAGCGCGCCTAATGTTAAAGAAATCAAAGAAAGAGGATATAAACCGAAGCTAGTAATCGATACCGATAGGGTGAACCGAGGCATCTACGAGAAGATTTCTCCGGATGATGCGGTCAATTTTATATGCAATACCGGCGGCGTCAGGGCAGTCCTCCTGAAGAAGGATTGAGATGAAACCTATAAATGTCCTTGTTGTCAGTAGTAAGTATCCGCCTGAATATGCAGGTTCAGGCATAAGGGCGCGTACTACCTATAAGAGGCTAGCGGAAAAGTTTCCGATAGCCTTTGAGGTGCTGACAAGCTCAGTCACTTATAATAAGTCCGCCATATATGATATAGACGGCGTCCGGGTGACCAGGATAGCCCGAAAGCCTTTCCCACTGGCTACGGATGAGAAGAGGGGGGCAATTACTTTTACGAATAAGCTGAAACTCGGGTGTGATTATCTTTCAGAAGCCGTGCTTACATGGAAATACCTTGCGTCTAATAGTAAAAGATTCGACCTTATTCATATATTCGGGAAGAATTGGGTAACGGCGGCTACGGTAACGTTTGCGAAGGCATTCAAAAAGCCGTTTATAGTAGAACTTTGTAATGAGGTGGATACCCCGCACCACTACGAGCCATTCTTTTTGCGCGCCATATTGGGCGGCAGGTTTCCGGGAAAAACGCCCATCGTCTGCATATCGGATATGCTGAAAAATATGTGCGAAAGCTACGGCTATAAAGATAGCATATGGTGCAGGCCCAATCCGGTAGATGAATCAAGATTCTTCGTAGATGAAAAAAATAAGGCTGCTTTCCGCAAGAAATATACGCATTTCGGGCCGGATGATATACTTTTGGTTTACGTGGCAAAATTCAGGCCGAGCAAAAACCAGATCTTACTTCTGGATGTCCTGAGAGAATTGCCCGAGAAGTTTAAACTTGTGTTGGCTGGTCCGGTGGTTGACAGCGGGCCGCTTTTTGAACGGGACAAGAATTGTCTCGGAAAAATAAAAGAAAAGATAAGAAAATACGGCCTTGAATCCAGAGTGGAATTAAAGTCCGAGTTTATAGAAAATGTGGATAAATATTTAAAGATGTCCGATATATATCTTTTTCCCACCACCACCGAAGCGCTCGGGACCCCCATGCTGGAAGCGATGGCATGCGGCCTGCCAGTAGTGGCTAACCGTATAAAGGGCGTGACGGATTCCTGGATAGAAGACGGCAAGAACGGGTATATTTCCAGCTTAAATGCCGGGGAATTTGCCGAAAAGATACAAAGGGCACTTGCTATAACTCCCGGCATATTGAGCAAAAAGCGCCAAGAGATTCTGTCCCAATGCTCGGCACGAGTCTTAGACGAACACTATTTCAGTTTATTAAAGGAGTTAGCCGGATAACATGAAACGAAAAGTTCACATATTGACTACTTATGCGTCGCCCAATTCTATTGCTTTTCTGTATCCCTTTTTGGCTAACAGACGTTTCTTCAGCTCGCACGGCATAGAGTTCTCTTTTTATGAAACGGTCAGCAAGAAGATTTATAGCTGCGACTGCCTTTTTATAAATAGCAAGTTTTTCAGGGAATGGTACCCCCGCCAGCAGAACGAGCTATACGATACGATGTCTTTATTTAAAAAGAATATCGGTAGAGTAATCTGGTTTGACACGACCGATAGCACCGGGACTACGCAGTTTAATATTATGCCGTTCGTAGACAGATATTACAAAGGACAGCTTTTGCGGAATAGATCATTATACGAAAAAGCTTTTTACGGGCACAGAATTTTTACTGACTATTACCATGAAAGATTTGGGATAGAAGATGATCGAGCGGCCGGAGGGCAGGCAGATCTGACGGAGGCAACAGCCACAACACTCAAAAAGGAATATGCAGCCAAGCTGTACCTTTCGTGGAGCAGCGCCATGAATGAATGGGGCAGCTATAATTATACATATGGCGGCTTACTCGCAAAGATCAAATGCCATTTGCCATTTGAAATGCCTTATCGCGTCAAATTTGTCAAACCGGATAAGAGGCGCAGCAACGATGTTCTTGGCAGGATCGGATTGGCGCATAAGCGGGATACCGTTCGGTATCAGCGAGAGCTAATAACAAAGGCACTGGATAAAAACTTCAAAACAAATACGGCAAAAATATCAAGGAAGGAATATCTTAGGGAAATAAAAAATTCTAAGATAGGCGTTAGCCCTTTCGGACTTGGCGAGATAAGCTGCCGCGACTTTGAGGTCATCATAAACGGCGCGCTACTTTATAAACAGGACATGTCGCATCTTGAGACATGGCCGCCTTTATATAAGGACGAGAAGACATACGTGAGTTTTGCCTGGGACCTTTCGGATTTTGAGTATAAATTGAGAACACTTCTGAAAGACGAGGATAGGATAATAAGGATAAGCAAAGAGTCCCAGCGGACTTACGAATATTATCTATACGGCGACGGCAGGTTGGAGTTTTGTGATAAAGTGATGGACATTCTGAAATAGACACAAGAGATTTTATGAAGATAGGATATTTAATATCAAGTTATCTACCCAAAATAGGCGGCGCTGAGGCCTTTACGCACAACATGGCTACGGAGCTTACGAAACAGGGCCATTACGTGGCGATCATTACGCCATCGCGCGGCAAAAAATTCGATAACCTTTTTAAATATAGGGTTGAAAGATTAAATCCGATGCTCACGAGGTTCTTATTGGCTAATTTTTCACTCGGGAAACTATATGTCGAAAGAAAGCTATCCAGCCTTCAGAAGAAATACGGTTTTGACCTCTGGCAGGTGACTATAGGGTACCCGCTTGGTGCTGCGGCGGTCGATTTTTTCAATAGAAATAAGATCCCATGCATCTTGCGCTGCGTTGGCGAAGACATACAGGTCTATCCATCACTTAGATATGGCTACAGATTAAGAAGGGGTGTGGATAAAGTTGTGAGGGAGAAATACAAAGAATTCAGCGCCCTAATAGCCGCAAGCAGATCCATGAAAGAGGACTTTTTGTCGTTAGGGGTGCCCGCAGAGAAGATAAACGTCATACCTAACGGCGTAGATTGCGCGCAGTTTCAGAACACCAGAACGAGAGACGAAGTCAGGAAGGCATTAGGTATAGGCGATGGACAGAAATTGCTTTTGACCGTGGGCCGCAATCATCCTAAAAAAGGTTTTGATCAAATTTTGCCGGTAGCCCTGATACTGAGCCAAAGATATGCGAATTTTAAATGGCTTTTGATCGGTAAAAACTGCAGCGAAATAAAAGAAGAAGCCCAGAAGGAAGGTTTAGGCGGCTATTTTATTGTTAAAGAAGTCAAGGCAAAGATTTCGCCGACAGGTGGACTTGAGATACCGAGCGAGGAATTGGTTGGTTATTACAAAGCGGCCGATATATTCGTTTTTCCGACATACATAGAATTATTCGCCAAGGTCTTGATAGAAGCCATGGCGGCAGGTCTTGCGATCGTGACTACGGATGCTCCGGGAGTCAACGAAATGATAGACCACGGCATAAACGGCTTGAAAAGCAAAGCAAAAGATGCCGCGGGCATAGCCGAATCGATCATGAAAGTGGTTTCCGATGAGACGCTCAAAAAGAAGCTTTCGGAAAATGCGCTTTCAGCGTCAAAGGGATATGACTGGAATTTGGTAGTAGGCCGTTATACTGAATTATATAAAACACTTGCTAACTGATATGAAAAGAATAAAAATCGCACACTTAATAACGGATCTTGATATAGGCGGAGCGGAGCTTATGCTTCTTAAGGTCCTGCGCAATTCTGATAGAAAGCTATATGACCATTTTGTCATTTCACTTAAGTCAAAAGGCAAAGTGGCAAAAGGGATAGAAGATATCGGGGTGTGGGTTATAAATCTTGATGTAAAATGGTACAACTTCCCTTTAGGCCTTATAAAGCTATGTGCCATTCTCAAAAAGGAAAAACCGGCTATTTTGCATAATTATCTCTTTCATGCTGATCTTGCCGGTCGGATATGCGGCAGGATATCCGGGGTGCCGGCCATAGTCTCTTCTTTGAGAAGCGTTGACGTAGGAAGCGGCTTCCGCGAGATATTGCTAAGGACTACTGACGGCCTTGTGGATGCCGTTACGGCAGTATCTAAAAAAGTGGCGCAGGAACATATAAACAAACGGACGACAAAAGAAGCTAAGGTAAGAATCATATATAACGGACTTGAACTTGATAATAGTAATAAGAGCGGCAGGAAAGATGAACTTAGAGGCAAAGAGGGCATAGCCCCCGGAGAATTTCTAATCCTGTCAGTCGGTAATCTCAGGCCCGTAAAAGGGTATTCGTTTATTTTTGATGCGGTTAAGGTATTGCAGGAAAAGGGCAAGGATGTGAAACTGGTTATCGTCGGCGGAGGAGATTATAAAAAAGCGCTGGAGGCAGAAATCACGCATAAGGGCGTTTCCGGTAAAGTGATGTTCGCCGGCGAAAGGGAAGACGTATCGAATTTTTTAAGTATGGCAGATGCTTTCGTGATGGCATCTTTGTGGGAGGGAATGCCGAACGCGCTTCTCGAAGCTATGGCAGCGGGGTTGCCAGTAATAGCGACTAGAGTTGGCGGGATACCGGAAGTAGTGTGCGATAATAAAAATGGTATTTTAGTAGAACCTAAAGACGGAAAGGCCTTGGCGGAGGCGATAGAGCGGATAATGAAAAATGAGGTATTACGGAAGCGGCTGGGTGAAAACGCTAAAAGTTACATTAAAGAAAACTTTGATATAAAAAGAACTGTAGCTGAAACTGAGAAGCTTTATAAAGAGATTGCTTCGCTCCGCTCGCAATGACAGAAAATGAGATAACGTGGCAAAAATAAAAGTATTGAGAATAATAACAAGATTGAATATAGGCGGGCCGGCAAGGCAGGCAGTACTCCTTAACTCGGAACTGGCCAAAGAGAACTTTGATTGCGTTCTTATTACAGGGTCGTTATCCGAAGCGGAAGGCGATATGAGCTATATCGCCGCCGAAAGCAGCGTCAAACCGGTCATGATACCGGCAATAGGGAGGGAGCTGAGCATCTGGAATGACCTGGTAAGCTTCTGCAGGATCTATAGTATCATAAAAAAGGAAAAGCCGCATATTGTCCATACGCATATGGCAAAGGCCGGGACCGTGGGCAGGATTGCGGCAAAGGCGGCCGGAGCGCCCGTAATAATACATACTTTCCACGGCCATGTATTTCACAGCTACTTCAGCGAGCAAAAGACAAGGTTTTTTATAGGCATAGAAAAGATATTGGCACGTTTTACCGATAAGATAATAACTGTAAGCGAAAGGCAGAAAAAGGAGATAAAGGACTATTTATCTATCAGTGATGATGGTAAAATCGCACTTATTCCTTTGGGATTTGATCTGGACAAATTCATAACCGATAAAGATTGCACAGCAC
>JAHIPI010000003.1 GCA_018894435.1 Candidatus Omnitrophota bacterium
TCATGGTGACTGTGTCCTTTCCTGCCATAAGGGCCTCCTTTGGAAGAGGCTATTATAGCAACTTTGGGATAGGACATTTTAACTTTGCTGAAAGCGGACATTATTATATTGCGATTACAGGATTTTTAAATGTTTCTGATCAGCTTATTAAGATACCCTTCTGTGAATTTTATTATACTGTTCATCATGCGTACCGTTTCTACGGGATATCTTCCAATAGCCGATTCTGCCGAAAGCATGACAAAATCCGTGCCGTCTATTATTGCGTTGGCAACATCGCTCACCTCTGCGCGAGTAGGTATGTGGTTCTCTGTCATACTCTCGAGCATTTGCGTAGCGGTTATGACAAATTTTCCCGCGCGATTACATTTCCTGATTATCATCTTCTGTATTATCGGCACCTCATAAATAGGCAAAGATACGCCCATGTCCCCACGCGCTATCATGATACCGTCTGAAGCTCTGATTATTTCATCTATATTTTTTACACCGTCTCTATTTTCTATCTTCGCGATAAGCCGGCACTTGGATCTATTGCCGAGCACATCTTGTACGGCCAACATGTCTTTACTTGTGCGTACGAACGACTGTGCTATATAGTCAAGACCATATTTTTTAGAAAAGAGTATATTTTTTACGTCATTGCGGCTTATTCTGCCAAATTTAAGTTTTGCATCCGGAATATTTACGCCTTTATGCTCCTTAAGGATGCCGCCTATTACTACCTTTGCCGTCAGGTTATTCGCGCTATATCCTTTTACTTCCAAGGCGATATTTCCATCGTCTATAAATATATATTGCCCCTTCTTTATATCCCTGAGCGGCCCCCGATAGTCAAATGGTATGCACCTATCAGCGCCTTTTATATCCTTTTGAGTAAGGCACACTACCCAGCCCTTTTTAAGCTCCATAGCGCCGCCGGCGAGGCCGCCTATCCTTATGCGATGGCCTTCCAGGTCACCTAAAAATCTTATGCGCCGGCGGTATTTTTTGTTTATAAGCCGGATTATTTTTATCTTACGTATGAGCTCGGGATGCTTTGAGTGTGAAAAGTTGAGTCGGGCTACATCCATCCCGGCAAGTATCATTTTTCTCAATACCGTCTCATCGGACGATGCCGGGCCCAGTGTGCATATTATTTTAGTCTTTGTCATATATCACTAAAATCCTTCATTGCGTTCCTGCAGGGTTTTATTTATGTCTTCGATTTTCGTTTTTGTTCGCTGGTATGTTTTTATCTGCTCATGACCGGTCAGATAGTCAACAACACCCGGCTCGGCAGGCTTTGATGCCTTCTCCCCGCCGCATCCGGAAAGTAAAGCGCATAAGATTATTATAGCAGCAAAACATTTTCTCACTTAAATCGCTCCTTTTTCTGCTTGCAGGGTGGCTCCGTACAGGACGTCCCTCTAAAACTCTTTTAAAACTTCACCACCATCGCACGCGGTGGGCAGGGCTTGACGCAGAGCTCGCAGGCGATGCATTTCTCGGAGTCAAAGATCACCTTGCGCGTCTTTTTATCGATGACGAGCGCTTCCGTAGGGCATATCACGACACAGGCGCCGCAATGAGTACACTTCTCTTCTATCCTTATAACATCCTTACTAAGCGGCTGGATCTTGACATCCAGGCCGAGAAGATATTTCAACCCCTTTTCGTAGTCGCTCTCATTGCCGGACAGCTCAAGAATTAAAAGCCCCTCTTCTTTCGGTGTCACTTTTGCCTGCAGAATGTTGAATATGAGATTATAATCCTTGACCAGTTTGTAAACCACCGGCCGATCGAGCAAATTATGCGGAAACGTCAGTACTATTCTTTTGGATATCATAGTCATCTCCATTTTAAGCCAGCTCGATATCTCCCCAACTGGCCATTTTATCGCCCAATATGATCAATGCGCCAAGCACGCCGTTTATCGACTTGGCGTAATCTATTGCCTTCGTAAGATCGTCGGCCGATTTTGCCAGGTTGCATGCCTCTGTCGCAACACAGTCGGCAAGTACCGCATCATGCGAAATTATAAGCGCTGCGTCGGCCTTCCCGAAACTAATCGAATGACCCACCGTAGCACTCGATGTCGCTATACCCAGCGGCATTTTTTCGGCTAGAAGCCTTATTTTTATTTTGCCTGAAAGCGGCGATTTACCGGCAAATACTGACATCGTGCGGTCCTTAGCCGAATTCATAAATATATCGCCGCCGTTTTCAATGATTATCTCGGAAGAATATTCAAGGAGTCCGCGAGCCGTATATTCAGCCATCGCTCCCGCAATACCGGCCATAGGCCCGACTCCCGCAATCGCGGACTTTTTTATCATGTCTTTCGCTATCGCGGGCGCCTTTTCGTCCATCTCTATCGGCTTAAATGATTCTTTGAAGGACTTATTTTTATCTATGTAATCCAAGAGATCCCTGCGGTAAGCGTAAACTATCTTTTCCGCCTCTATCTTAAGGATTCTGTCGGCCAGGATCAGAAGGTCTGTCTCGAACAACTTGACCTCGAACGCCTTCAAATCGCCCTCTTTCACCCAATCTCTGTAGAACCGTTTTTCGTACATATCAGCAAATCCGCGGCAGCACTTCTAAAACCGGCATGTCGACGATGCGCTCGCCTCCGACCTTTGTTTTTAAAACGACCCTGCCCTTGAAATCTTTTGTCACCTCGCCGATTATGGCCCCGCGCCTGCCGAGTGAGTGCTTTTTCATTATGCGAAGCGCTTTCCCGGCATCCTGCGGCCCTACTATCGCGATAACCTTGCCTTCGTTCGCCATCTGTAGCGGTTCGATACCCAGTATCTCACAAACGGAGGCGGTCTCTTTGCTAATGGGGATCTTATCCTCAAAAAGCTGTATGCCAAAAGGGGCGTCCTCAACGATCTCGTTCATCACCGCTGCCACTCCACCCCTCGTAGGATCGCGCATAAATTTTACATTACTACATTTATTGAGCACCATCAATATCAATCCGTTCAGCGAGGCGCAGTCACTCTTCGGCCCGCTCTTAAAGCCCAAATCATTGCGCGCCAGCATAACCGCAGTACCGTGGTCGGCTATAGTGCCGTTTATTATGACCTTATCGCCAGGCTTTATTCTCCTTACGGATAGTTCGCGGCTATATTTTACTACGCCTATGCCGCTTGTGTTGATAAATATACCGTCGCAATTTCCCTTTTCAACGACTTTTATGTCGCCCGTCACCACCTCCACACCTGCAGTCCTCGCCTCTTTTTTCATGGAAGCTATAAATCTCATCAAAAGCCCCTCCGACAGGCCTTCTTCTATAATAAGTGAGCACGATATATATAGAGGAAGAGCCCCGGATACGGCAAGGTCATTTACCGTGCCGCATACGGCAAGCTTTCCGATATCGCCGCCTTTAAAGATGAGGGGTTTTACCACAAAAGAGTCCGTGGTAAACGCTATTCTCTTTTTATCCAATTCCAAAACGGCGGCATCGGCCATACGGTTTAGGACGGGGTTTCCATAGACTCCCAGGATCTTCTTTCTTATCAGCTCGTGCATCAAGCGCCCGCCGCTTCCGTGCGCCAGTGTTATATTTGCCATATTTTCCTTCGCTTAGTTACTTATATCTAAAATGTATTCCGCACGTCCCCTCGCTCGAGACCATGCATGGCCCTTTGGGATTATCGGGTGTGCATACTTTTCGGAACAACCTGCAATCTTCGGGCAGTTTTACGCCTTTTATGACTTCTCCACAGAGGCAGCGCCTGTCTATGGGAATCTTTACTTTTTTGACTCCAAAGCGCTTTTCGGCATCAAAGTCCGAAAATTCGCCGCGTATCGCGAGGCCGCTCTTCGGTATTCGGCCTATACCGCGCCAAACAGAATCGCACGGCGCAAAGATCCTCTGCATTACTTCCTGCGCTCTTTTGTTGCCGCGTTTATGTACCACTCTATTATACTCGTTTACTATTCCTGCTTTACCGGAATTCACATCCATGACAAGCAAAAGTATGCCTTGAAGCATATCGAGCGGTTCAAACCCGGCAATAACTCCGGGAATATTAAATTTCTTAAGGAATTTATAGCCGTCGGCGCCTATTATGGAACTGACGTGGGCGGGCAGGATAAAGCCGTCCAACGCCACATTTTTATCCTTCAATATGGCTGTCATCGCCGGCGGTATAAGTTTATGCGCGGAGTACACAAAAAAGTTCCTGACGCGCCTTTTTTTTGCCTCTATAATAGCCATAGCCACCGTTGGCGCGGTCGTTTCAAAACCGACGCCTAAAAATATTACGTCTTTAGAAGGGTTCTCTTCGGCTATCCTTAAGGCATCGAGCGACGAATATACTATTCTTATATTCCGGCCCTTTGCTCTTTCGCGGTAAAGCGACGATTTAGAACCCGGCACTTTGATCATATCGCCGAAAGTCGTGATTATGGTATCGCCTGATCCTGCCAAAGTAATCGCGCTGTCTATGTAAGATGCGTCCGTAACGCATACGGGGCACCCGGGGCCCGATATGAGGCGGATATTTTCAGGCAAAAGTTTTGCCAGCCCGAAACGGTAAAAAGTATTCGTATGCGTGCCGCAGACCTCCATAAAATTGTAGCGGCCGCGGCCCCTGGCGAGTTTCTCTATCTTCGCCGACAAGTTCTTTGCCAATTTTAAGTCTCTGAATTCGTCTATATATTTCATGGCTGCCTTTGACGCGGGACACGTTCCTTCCCAACCTGGCGAATCTAACCTGGTTAGAATTGCCAGGTTAGTACTACGGAACATGTCCCGCCGCGTGTCTGTATTTGCAACTTATCGCTTTTGGTTGCGGCTTCTACGGCTTAATTTGCTTCAATATGTCAAGCGTCTCTTTAGCCCGCTTCTCATTGAGCTTCTCTATCGCGAAGCCGGCGTGCACTATGACGTAATCGCCCACTTCGGCATTTCTGATCAAGCCTACGCTTATCTCGCGTTTTGTGCCGCCCGATGAGACCATTGCCGAATCTTTGTCTTTACTCAGTATCTTCATCGGTATGCCTAGGCACATTTTTTCTTCTCCGTTTTCGAAGCGGCTATGACTGCCTGACCCAAAGATACACCTCTATCGCTCGCCGAAATATCGCGGTGTGAATATACTGAAAATCCGGCTAGTGCCAAGCGCTCTAGTGAGCCGCTAAGTAATATATTATTCTGAAATACGCCGCCCGAAAGTACTACTCTATTCAGGCCGTACTCTCGCCGCAGCGCCATGCATACTCTTTTTACGGCCTCGGCAAGTGTGTTATGGAACTTTCGCGCCATAAGAGCTAGAGGCTCACGCTTGGTCAACTCTGAGATAATTTCTCTTATCATGCTGTAGAACTCTATACTTATTACACCGCTTTTTTTCTTAAGCGTAAATCCATAAAAAGTGCTGCAATCAGACCCGCGCGCTATTGTCTCAAGCGCCATAGCAGCTTCACCTTCGAATGATATGCGGTCTCGAACTCCTACCAAAGAGGCAACGGCATCAAAGAGTCTGCCGGCACTTGAGGTAAGCGGCGAATTTATCTTTTTATCTATCATGTTCTTAAAAATCGCCTTTTTCTCTTTTCCGAGACGGAGTAAAACGCCTGTCCGCACTTTCGCGGTAGTACCTTTATAAGTTTTATAGAGATACGAAAACGCCATCCTTATCGGCTCAAGTACTGCCTTGTCTCCTCCGGGCATCGCCGCATACGCAATGTGCGCGGCTCTTCTGTAGGAATGGTATCCGCCGACGAGAAACTCGCCTCCCCATATAGTGCCATCTGGTCCGTAACCCATTCCGTCAAGCGCAATGCCTATGACCTTGCCTTTAAGGCCGCTTTCGGCCATACAGCTTGCGATATGCGCGTGATGATGCTGTACTTCTATGAGGGCCCTAGTGCTAAGGGTTTTGGCGTATTTCGCCGACATGTATTCCGGATGAAGATCACAAGCGATAATGTCCGGCTTAATGCGGAGTAACGCCTCTTTACACGCTATGTCTTTTTTGAAGCTATCCAGCGTTAACGGCGCCTTCAAATCTTTATAAGGACTGCTTACAAAAACGGCATCTTTTTTAAGCAGGGAAAATGTGGTGTTCGTCTCGGAGCCCGCGGCTAAGACCGAATGCTTAAAAGAAAAAGGCAGTTTAACGGAATAAGATTGTTGCGGCATGGCATATCCGAATTAAAACAAAAACACGGCGGCCGCTAAGACGGTGGAATATAGGCCGTTGGCGCTTATGACCGTGGACTGGGTTATATTGGTGGTGCGGACCACTTTGTCGCTGCCGATCCTGTACTCTTCCTTGTTCTCGTCCCAGCTCTTGTCTTCGTCAAATTCTATACCGAGCGTTGACGCCAACATCGCCGCCGCGAGGTCTTCCGCATAATCTCCCGCGACCTTTTCCGTCTCACCAAATGCGTGGTGCTCGCTAAGATAGCCGTAAGCGTTGGGATCGCCCGGAATCGCTACGCCGGTAGAGGCCGCTATAAGCCGGTGCGGCTCGTTACTGGAGCATCTCGACATCACGACAAATGTCAGCATCCCCGGGATCAATTCTTTAAGCCCTTCGTTCCTGGATATGGTCTGGCATCCCGGAGGAAGTATGCTTGAGACGGTTACAAGGTTGCATTTTTCTATACCGGCATCGCGAAGCGCGAGCTCGAAAGAACGCAGCTCTTCCTTATGCGAACCCACGCCTTTAGTAAAGAATATTTTTCTCGGGACAAGCAGTTTACTTCTTGGCATTATTATCATCTATTTTTATCCTACCCCGTTAGACCTCCAACGGACTTTTACCTTTCTTCAATCCTTTATCATGTAAGCACAAGTCACATCTAATGCCATCGTCTTTACCTCAAACAATGTATATTAAGAGGTCTAACGGGGCCTATTTCTTTTTACCGTTTTTATAGAAGAATGTATAACCCAGAAGGCGGTATATCAGTTTACTCGTAAGAAAATCAGGAGCTATGTCTCCTTCTATCGGCGCGAGTTCCACTATGTCGAAACCCACTATCTCTTTATTTTGCGCTACCATCTTAAGTATATCGAGCAATACATACCAGCTGATGCCGCCGGGTTCCGGCGTACCAACCGCCGGCATTATGGAAGGGTCAAGCACATCAAGGTCTATCGTTATGTATACCTTATCTTTAAGCACCTCCAGCATACGCCTGTCCCATAACTGGTCCGTCAGCATATCGTAGGCGCTTATCGTCTTTACCACATTATTCTCGCCCGAAAGAAAGTCTTTCTCTTCTTTAGATAAGCTTCTTACGCCGAGCTGTACTAACGGCGCCATCTCCTGTATCCTTCTTGCCACACAGGCGTGATTATTTCTAGAACCCCTATATTCGTCTCTTAGATCGTAATGCGCGTCTAATTGCAATACCATTATATCGCCGGCAGCTTCTTTTGCCGCGCGAACAGCGCCGATCGTCACTGAGTGCTCTCCGCCCAAAAGAACAGGCAGTTTCTCCGCCTTCATAACATCCTTAACAGATTTATAGACTTCCTCTATTACATTATCGACCGAAAGGTTGGAGATATTGATAGGCGGAAGCGTGTGTATACCGTTTTTGTACGTTTCGATATTGAGCTCTTCGTCAAAAAACTCCATATTGGCCGAGGCTTCCAATATTGCGGCGGGGCCTCTTTGCGTGCCCTTTCTGTAAGTAACCGTGCCTTCATAGGGCGCCTGTATTATAACGGCCTTTGCCTTTTCAAAATCAACATACGAAAGGCCCGAACCGCCGAATCTGACATTTGAAACGTTTTTTCCATCCATCGCTAACCCTTAAAAAGTTATTCTTTTCTTTGCTGCCTCAGAGACTTCGACGCAGAGTTTTATAGTGCTTTCGCACGTACTTTCATCCAACGCGCCTAAACCGCAACTCGGTGTTATGAGCGAGGCCTTTATTATTTTTTCTCTATCCAGTTTCTGAGACAATAAATTTATGTAACTATCGAGTTTGCCGGTTAAGCTGTCTCTTGATTCTCTTCCGGCTAAAGCTGCGCTCGGAACTATGCCCCAGGCTATTATACCACCTTTTAAAACAAAATCAGATATCTTTTCAGAGCTTTTTATTAACGATTCGCCGTATGAGTACGCATCGAAGCTCAATATGTCTATGCCGCATGATAAAACGAGATCCCAGTCGGCGTCACCGCAGCAATGTATGCCTGCGTAGCAATCTTCCTGGCGTATAGCCGAGGTCACTCTGCCGACACTAAGGGCAAGGTCTTCCTTCTTTATTTTTGAACTGCGGCCGGCTTCTTTAAAATAGGAAAGCGAAGGTTCATCTACAAAGAGGATTATGTCCTTAAATATCTCCTTTAGCCGTGATGCCTGCCACCTGGCGCGCTGAGATAATGTTTTTACGGCTGCGTCAAATAATTCTTTATCAAAAAAGAGCGGTACTTTATCTTCGTCGGTCACGGAAAGGCCAAAGCTTACGGGCCCGGTTACCTGGCCTTTTAAATAGTCGATCATTGCGTTGTCATGGCCTTTAAGCCGGTAAAGGTACTCGTAGAGGCCCGAAGCATAATCCTCGCTTATAGAAAAAAAATCAAGGTCGCGCCTCGCGCACCTTCTTTCCAGGTCCTCTATCTCCGCCCGTATATCGCGCGATCTCGCGATAAAGACCTCTTTTTTTCCGATGTCCACTTCTATTCCGGGCATCCTTTCCGCAAACTGAACCGTCATGCCCTCA
>JAHIPI010000004.1 GCA_018894435.1 Candidatus Omnitrophota bacterium
AAATATCCCGTAGAAACGGTACGCATGATGAACAGTATAATAAAATTCACAGAAGGGTATCTTAATAAGCTGATCAGAAACATTTAAAAATCCTTGACAACTTATGCGCTTTAGCATACAATACATTCGCCAGAGCGGAAATAGACGCTGGCAATTTTTTTAATTTGGTTTGTGAAAAAAATCACGGATTACCAAATGCAGGACACAAAAAAAGTACCTAAGAGCGCGATATCGCGGATCTCACTTTATTTAAGAGAAATTACAAGGCTTGAAAAAGAAGCGAAAGAGAGTGTATCTTCGACGGAATTAGGCGATATGACCGGCCTTACGGACGCGCAGGTACGTAAAGACCTTTCGTATTTCGGGCAATTCGGCCGCTCGGGCGCGGGCTACGATGTCCACCCGCTTAAAAGGGCGATAGAAGGCCTTCTTGGCAAGAATAAGACTTGGGAAATCGTACTTATCGGAGCCGGAAACATAGGCTCTGCCCTCTTAAGATACCCTGGCTTCAAAGACCAGGGTTTTTTTATTAAAGAGGCGTTTGACAGTGATTCTAAAAGGATCGATAAACGCTACGGAGAAGTGAGTGTAAAAGACGTCAAAAAGCTTGAAGAAACAGTTAGAGCAAATAAAGATATAAAGATAGCCATTCTCGCCGTTCCGGCGGAGAGCGCGCAAAGCGTGGCGGACCTCCTCGTAAAGGCGGGTATAAAGTGCATACTCAATTTTGCCCCGGCCCTTCTTAAATTAAACAGCGATGTTTTGGTGAAAAATATAGACCTTTCCAATGAGCTCGAGAGTTTTTCATTTTTTCTCGCATCGCGTGAGGATTGACGGAAGATGAAACAGAAATTTCTTAAAAAACAGGATCTTAAAATTTTTGTGGAGGCCCTCGCCGCTACCTATAGTGTCTATTATCCCAAAAAAAATAGGCAGGGCAACTTCCACTTAGTCCCGTTCTCAGAGGGCGTCGACGGCGCCGCACTCGGCGGGGTAAGGCCCTTCGAGCCGCTTAAAAACTTCTTTTTCCGCTGCCGCGAAAAGGTAGTGGATGGCTACGAGAAATCCGAAAAAGCGCCCGCAAATTCAAAAAGGCCGTATTGCGTAATGGGGGTAAAAAATTGCGACCTTCATGGCATGCGGATTCAGGATTTCGTCTTTACGGAAGGGGATTTCAAAGATCCCTTCTACATAAAAAACCGCGAAGAAAATCTTATTATTGCCTCGGATTGCACAACTGCCATACCCACGTGCTTCTGCCACGCCCTCGAGGTTCCGCATTATCCCGAAAAAGGTTACGATATATTGATGTCGGAGCTTTCGAGCGGCTATCTTGTGGAGGAAGGAACGGATAGGGGCGCCAAGTTTTTAAAAAGAAACGACGGTATTTTTAATGAAGCCGCCGAAATGCACATAGAAGAAAGAGACCATATAAGGAGACATGCTGGCGAAAAAGTGGAAGCCAATATAGCGGAGCACGGCATTCCGCGCCGCACCGAATTCGGCGATATAATAAAGGTAAATCTTGATTCGCCGATATGGGAAACGGAGGTCAAGGCCTGCGTTGAATGCGGTTCCTGCAATGCGGTATGCCCTACGTGCCACTGTTTTTATCTGTCGGACTCTGAAGAAAACGGTAATAAAGAGGTGCGCTATAAGATGTGGGACGCATGCATGTATAAAAGATTTGCGCACGTCGCCGGAGGAGCCAACGCAAGGCCGCACCTTTGGATGCGTCTCAGGAACAGATTTGAGAAGAAATTTGATTTTTTTCCGCAGGTTGCCGGCATTTATGCATGCACAGGCTGCGGCAGGTGTTATTCCGGGTGCCCGGGAAAGATAGATATAAGACGCGTATTGAAAAATCTTGTAGCGGAAAAGAATGGCAAAAAGCATGAATAATCCATATTGCCCGGTAAAAGGAAAAATAATAGATATTAAGGAAGAGACGTCCAATATAAAGACGTTCAGACTTAATCTGGATAAGAATATCTCTTTTAAGACAGGCCAGTTTATAGAATTGACCGTACCCGGAATAGGGGAGGCGCCTTTTACGCCGTCTTCAAACCCCAAAATAGAAGATACGATGGATGTTACCATAATGAAAGTCGGCAGAGTCACGGAAATACTGCACGGCCTTAAGCCGGGTGACGAAATAGCTGTGCGCGGGCCTTACGGAATGGGCTACCCGCTTAAGGAATTTGAGGGGAAAGAGATATTGATAGTAGGCGGGGGCGTGGGATTGGCTCCTTTGAGGAGCTTAATATTAGCGCTTTTAAATGACAGAAAGAAATATAAAAAGCTGGTCGTTAAATATGGATCACGTACGCCCAAAGACATCGTTTATAAGGACCTTCTGAGGGAATGGGCGAATAATAAGGATATGGAGCTTGAGATCACGGTGGATGCGGGCGACGAAACATGGAAGGGTAACGTCGGGCTCATTACAACATTGATCAAGAGGGATATGGGCGTAGATGTGAAAAACAGCGTTGCCATAGTCTGCGGCCCGCCTATAATGATGAAATTTTCGACATTCAAGTTAATAGATATAGGTTATGAGCCGCGCCATATCTATCTTTCGATGGAAAAGAATATGTCATGCGGTATCGGTAAATGCGGCCATTGCAGGATAGGGCCTTATTATGCCTGTAAAGACGGCCCGGTGTTTACATATGATAAAATCAGCGGCCTCCATGGCATATGGGAATAATATGAAAAAGCTACTAATAGACCTGGATTTATACGCGGAAAACAAAGATAAAGACTTCGGATGTAGCTATTTTTACCATTCCGGCAATAAGGGCGTACGCTCACTTCTCGAACTTGTGACCTACGCTCTTATATGCAGAAAATGTGAATTAGCCGCGTGCATAGAAGCATGTCCTAATGAAGCGCTTGGGAGAAATGCAGAGGACAAGATACTGGAGAGGTATAATATGAGGTGCACAAGCTGCAAGTCGTGCATGAGCGCCTGTCCCTTCGGAACAATATATCCTGAGATGATGACCTATTTGGCGTCGAAATGTGACCTTTGCCTCGGTAGACTTACGAAAGATGAGATGCCTCTCTGCGTTAAAGATTCGCCGGAAGGCGTCCTTAAATACGGCGAATATAGTGAAGACAAAGAGAATAATATATTTTTGGTTGCGAAGAACGTGCTCGTAAAAGCGGAACATTGGGAATTAGACGGTATCCCTAAAAAGGCAAAGTGAAAATAATAGAACCCTTATTACAATTTGTGGTATTTCCGGGCTTTCTATTTACAGCAGTCGCGGGGCTTATTTTCAGCTGGATCGACCGAAAAGTCACCGCGCGCGTACAGTACAGGATCGGCCCGCCATGGTACCAGCCTTTTATGGATATTTTGAAACTGCTCGGCAAAGAGACGATGATCCCTGCAGGCGCGTCAAAAAGAGTCTTTCTTACAGCGCCGCTTATAGGCCTGGCCGGGGTGACGATAGTATCGACCTTATTATGTTTAGCCGATTTTGATCCTAATCTCGGGTTTGTCGGAGATCTGATAGTGGTCTTTTATATGCTTACGTTGCCGGCGCTCGCCATAATACTGGGCGGTTTCAGCTCGGCAAATCCTTTAGCAAGTCTTGGATCATCAAGAGAGATGAAACTGGTACTTTCGTACGAGCTTCCTTTTATACTTGCGCTTCTTGTGCCCATAATAAAATCGGGCGGGCTTTTGACGATAGGCGGCATATTAAATTATCAGATAGCTCACGGCGCCATATTTGCAAGTGCCTCCGGATTTATCGCAGTAGTCGTTGCTATGCTCTGCATACAGGCAAAACTCGGCCTTGTACCGTTTGATATTTCTGAGGCAGAGACGGAGATCGTAGGCGGATCGTTCATAGAATATTCCGGGCCGCCGCTTGCTATATTTAAACTGACCAAAGCAATGCTTCTTTTTACGCTTCCTTTGTTTGTAGTTGTGGTATTCATGGGCGGAATCACGCTTCAGGCGAAAGAGGTGGCGTGGGGCATATTGAAATTGATAGCCCTGTTGGTAGTGATCGTATTAATACGCAATACCAATCCGAGGCTAAGGATAGACCAGGCGCTCCGTTTTTTCTGGGGGCCTGTTACAATTTTGGCTATTTTGGGTGTCGTTTTAGCGTTGTTCGGACATTAAAAAGGAAAAAATGGATTTAAAGACAAAGGCATTAACTAAATCATTATGGGTCTTTCATATGTCGACGGCGAGTTGCAATAACTGCGACATAGAGATACTCGACTGCCTTACGCCAAGGCATGACGTGGAGCGTTTCGGCATAGTACTTGTCGGCTCAATAAGGCACGCGGATGTTATCCTTGCTACAGGGATCGTCAATCGAAACTGCAGGGACATTGTAAAGAAGATGTACGAGCAAGCGCCGAAGCCATGCTTTGTGGTGGCTGTAGGTACTTGTGCAGCAGGAAGAGGCATATTTCACAATTCTTATATCGTAAATGAAGCAGAACCGCTCGATAAGATAATCCCCGTACATGCCTATATACCCGGCTGCCCCCCGAAACCCGAAGCGATCATTGACGGGATCGTAAAACTTATTGATAAGGTGAATAAAAAATGACAAGAGAAGGCGTAGTCAAAAGTTTAAAATCTGAATTCGGCGAAAAGATAAAGAAATTTTATGATAAATCATCAAGGCGCATATATGTAGATGTAGCGCGGGAGGATGTTATCGGTATGGTGCGTTTTATATTTAAGGACCTGGGCGCGAGGTTCAATATAGCGACCGCAGTGGACAATCCGGATAGCATAGAGATGATGTACCATTTTGATTTCGACCGAATAGGGCTTATTGTTACAATAAGAGCTTATGTGCCGAAAGATGACTGTGTCATAGATTCTATACTACCTATAATGAAAGGCGCCGAATGGATAGAGAGGGAGATCCACGAACTTTTTGGTTTGGAATTTAAGGGCCATCCGAACATGAAACCGCTTTTACTTCCGGATGACTGGCCGGCCGACAAGCATCCCATGCGCAAAAAATTCAAGCTGAGTACCGAAAGCGACACAAACAACCAATGCAGTTGAACCAATAACTTAAAGAAAACACAGGAGACAAAAGGGGGTCAGACCCTCAGTACACATGTCTGTAGTTTACATAACGAGGGTCTGACCCCAAAGGAAACCATGAGCCATAAAGTAACAATACCGATAGGGCCGTACCATCCGCTGCAGGAAGAGCCGGAGTTTTATAAGCTTATTGTGGACGGCGAAAAAGTTCTCGATGTTGATGTAAGAATCGGATGGAATCACCGCGGAATAGAGAAACTTTCCGAGTCAAAGAGCTTTGATCAATCCGCTTACCTTGTAGAAAGGATATGCGGTATATGCTCCACAAGCCATCCGTTTGCCTTTGTAAACGCCGTTGAAGACATAGACGATATCCATGTGCCTGAGAGGGCGCTGTACATAAGAACGATAATAGGCGAACTTGAAAGGATACATTCGCACTTACTCTGGCTGGGACTCGCGGGCCATTTCCTAGGATATAACACAGTTTTTATGTGGGCATGGAGGTACAGGGAACCGGTCCTTGATATGTTTGAGGCGATTTCCGGCAACAGAAATAACTACGCCATGATGAAAGTAGGCGGCGTAAGGCGCGACATTGATAATACTGAGATCCCTCGCTATAAGAAGATCCTTAACGACGAGGTGTTGCCGGCGGTCGAGATGTTTCGCGGCGCTGTCCTTGATGACCCTGTTTTAGCGGCGCGTCTCAAAGGCGTGGGCATCCTGACGCGCGAGGACGCGATAGACTATAGTGCCCTTGGGCCGACAGCGAGGGCATCGGGTTATGATGTAGACATAAGGCGCGATGAACCGTATGCCGCTTACGGCAAGGTAAAGTGGAACGTCATAACGCGAAAAGAGGGCGACGTATTCGCAAAGGCAGTTGTGAGGATTTTAGAACTTATAGAATCTATAAAGATCGTCAACCAGTGCCTGGATGACCTGCCGGAGGGGCCCATAGACGAAAATGTCAAGCAGGTCTCGCCGGGCGACGGCATCGGCCACCACGAAGCTCCTAGAGGAGAAGTTATCCATATAGTGCGGTGTGACGGCACAAACCGGCCCGTAAGGCACAAGGTCCGCGCCCCGACTTTTATGAATTTCCCGACATTCAAAAAGACGATTGTGGGCCAGACGATAGCCGATGCCACCATAATATTGGCAGCCATAGACCCGTGCTATTGCTGTACGGAAAGGTTGACCGTGGTGAATAAAAAAGATAAGATGGTATATGATGCGCACAATCTTATCCACATGTCTCAGCACAGGACCTGGGATATGGGCAAATCGCTCGGACTTTCTGATTCGGAATTAATAAAAAGAATGGGGAAGAAAATTGAATAGTCCTATTTTACTGATAGGCGTCATTTTTGCCGCAAGCCTCATATGCGCAATTCTCCCGCGCATTGTAAGATCGGGATTTGCGCTGATCGTTTCCGCATGGGCGCTTTTCGTATCATATAATATATTCCGGCTTAAGAACGCGAACTGGGACATATTGGGCTATGCGGGCATTTTTAGGATGGATGGCCTGGCCGCATTCATACTTCTTTTTATCGCTCTATTCGGTTTTCTTATCATACTATATTCAACCGGATTTCTTAAGGGCGTATCAAATGTTTCAGGGCTATATTACTCTTATATACTTGCGACGATAGCCGGCTCGATAGGGGCGATTCTTTCAAATAACCTTTTGGTCTTTATCGGCTTTTGGGGATTTTTAGGTATTACATTATATCTTTTGATAAGCGTAGGAGGGGATAAGGCGAAAGCTGCCGCTAAAAAGACATTTATAATAATAGGCGGATCAGATGCCCTGATGCTCCTCGGCGTGGCGATCATATGGAAGATGGCGGGCACCATTAATATGGATTTAGTAAAGATGCCTCTCACAAGCCATCTTGCCGTATATGCGTTTATTCTACTTGCGCTCGGCGCCTTTGCAAAGGCCGGGGCCATCCCCATGCATACATGGATACCCGATGCGGCAGAGGCGACGCCGCTTCCCGTAATGGCATTTCTTCCGGCGAGCTTGGATAAACTTCTCGGCATATATTTTCTCGCCCGCCTTTCTCTGGATATGTTTGTAATACAGCCGAATTCCGCGATGAGTATATTTCTCCTGATAATAGGTTCTGTTACTATAATAGCGGCGGTAATGATGGCGCTTATACAGCACACGATGAGACGGCTTCTGGCGTATCACGCTGTCAGCCAGGTAGGATACATGGTTCTAGGGCTAGGTACGGCAAATCCCATAGGTATAGCGGGAGGCCTTTTCCATATGCTGAACCACGCCATCTATAAAAGTACGCTTTTCCTCACTGCCGGCGCGGTGGAGAAGGAGACAGGCACAACCGATCTGGACAAGCTGGGCGGCTTGGCGCGTTTTATGCCGATATCTTTTATATGCTGTCTTATCGCCTCACTAGCCATATCGGGCGTACCGCCTTTTAACGGCTTTGTGTCGAAATGGATGATATACCAGGGAATAATAGAGATGGGGAGCGCCCAAAATAAGATCTGGGTGCTCTGGCTTTCGGCGGCTATGTTCGGAAGCGCCCTTACATTGGCAAGTTTTATGAAGCTTCTGCATGCGGTTTTTTTGGGACAGTCAGGCGTGCGCCGGAAGGTAAAAGAAGTGCCGGTTTCCATGTGGCTTCCCATGTCCATACTCGCAGCGCTCTGCGTCATCTTCGGCATATTCGCGTTTCAAATACCGCTGAAATATTTTATTATTCCGGCGGTAAACGCAGATATTTCCTACATTGGTTTATGGCAGCCGAGAGAGGCTACTTTATTTATCATTATAGGACTCGGAATCGGATTCCTGGTATATCTTATGGGCAATATAAAGAATGTAAGGACGGTCGAGCCTTTTATAGGCGGCGAAACACTGCCTAGTGATACCAGGCCCACCGGGACGGAATTTTACAACACTATTTCGGATATCCCTTTATTGGGTAAGATATATACGATGGCAAAAGAAGGCCTTTTTGATGTTTACGAAATCGGCAAGAAGCTTACATTTGGGTTTAGCGGCTTTTTGCAGCATTTGCATAACGGCGTTTTGCCGACGTATCTTGCCTGGTGCCTTGTCGGCATGCTCATAGTCTTTATTGTATTACTGAGGCTACTCATATGGTAATAATGTACGTACTTTTGGCGATGATGATAATAGCGGCGATCGCGGCTATTGAAATGGAGGACCTTATATCTTCCGTAATAGCGGTAGGTGCCGTGGGGCTCGTGCTCTCTATAGCCTTTCTGGTTCTAAAGGTGCCCGATCTTGCCATAACGCAGCTCGTCGTCGAAATACTATGCCTCATTATACTCATAAGAGCGACCCTCAAAAGAGACCTGCCATTTTCCGCAAGCGGCAGGTGGTTTTTAAATACTTTTATCGCGGTAGCATTTGTAGTCATATTTTTGATATTCGCCTATTATTCCGTTAAAGACCTGCCTACTTTCGGATATCCTGTCATGAAAGTAGCCAAATTCTACGTCGATTCGGCGCTGTTAAAAACAGGCGCGACCAACATAGTAGCGGCGGTCATATTGGACTTCCGTGCCTATGATACATTGGGAGAGGCGACCATACTTTTTACCGCGGTCATAGGAGTCATGGCAGTCATGAGAAGGATAGGAAGAAAGAAGATAGGCGAAAAGATAGAGGACGAGAATGAATAAAGAGCCTGGCATGACACTTATAGTAAAGACAATCACGCGCCTTACCGTCGGGTTCATACTGCTTTACGGTATTTATATACTTGTTCACGGCCACATCTCTCCGGGCGGCGGATTTGCGGGCGGCGTTATTATAGCGCTTTCTTTCATACATCTTATGCTGGCATTCGGCAAAGAGACGGCTCTTTCAAAGCTCTCTAAACCCGCGGCTGCCCTTTTTGAAAGTTTCGGGGCTATAGCGTTTCTTGCCATAGCCACACTCGGGTTTATGGGAGGATATTTTTTCTTTAATTTCTTTACGGACAAAGGAGAGCCCTTCAAATTATTCTCGGCAGGCATAATACCTTTGTGCAATATCGCTATAAGCGTGAAAGTCGCCGCGGGGCTTTTTTCAATATTTATAATTCTTGTACTTTTGAAGTTTAAGACAGACGACAAAAAGGAGGATAAATAGATGGCCCTGTATCTTTTATGCATAGCCCTATTTACGATCGGCCTATACGGTATTCTCAGAAAAAGAAATATCATCAAAATCGTCATAAGCATGATGATAGCCGAATACGCGATAAATCTCATGTTTGTTTTAGTGGGCTACCGTTACGAAGGCCGCTCGCCCATACTTTCGCCGGACCAGGAAATATTGAACATGGTAGACCCGCTGCCTCAGGCCATCGTCTTGACCGCCATAGTCATAGGATTGGCGGTTACTGCCATGACTGTGGCAATAGCTATCAGAATATACGAAAAATACGGCACTTTTGACGTGACAAAGATAAATAGATTACGAGGTTGAGGAAATGACAGATACTATTCCGCGCGCTGTTTACAATTTAATACCTTTATTCGTGATAATACCTCTTGCGGGGGCTTTTATTACTTCACTTGTCGCGAAAAAGGTAAAATGGGTCGCGGATATGCTTGCAAACCTTGTTTCCTTTGTCCTCCTTATCGCATCCGTGGCAAGCGTGTTAGCGGTAAACACTTACGGCGTCCTGGTCTATCAGGTGGGTATATGGAAGCCGCCTTTGGGCATATCTATGGTGCTGGACCCGCTTGCGGCATTTATGCTTCTTACGGTCAACCTCGTAGTATTTCTGATTACGATCTACTCTATAAACTATATGGAGAAGTATACCGCGAAATGGAACTTCTACACGCTTTTCCTTTTACTTGTCGCCGGAATGAACGGTGTTATCATAACGGGCGATATTTTTAACCTCTTCGTATTTTTGGAGATAGCCTCAGTAGCAAGTTATGCGCTTGTCGCCTACGGGACTGACGCGGAGGAACTGGAAGCGTCTTTCAAATATCTCGTCATGAGCTCGGTGGGCTCTTTCTTTGTGCTTTTGGGAATAGCGCTTATGTATAGCTATACATCTACCCTAAATATGGCCGATATGGCCATTGTGCTCGCGGAAAAGGGCCTGGGCAGGGTTACCTATTTTTCCGCAGTGCTTTTTTTAATGGGTTTCGGACTTAAGGCCGCGCTTGTTCCATTTCATGCGTGGCTTCCCGACGCGCATCCCGCGGCGCCGGCTCCGATTTCAGCGATGTTATCGGGCGTCATCATAAAGGCGCTGGGCGTGTACGCGCTTATAAGGATACTATATAATGTGATCGGGCTTCCTCCTGTATTCTCAAACGTATTGATGTTTCTGGGAGCGCTTTCTATGATAGTAGGAGTATTTCTCGCGATAGGGCAATTTGACCTTAAACGGCTTTTAGCCTACCATTCCATAAGCCAGATAGGCTACGTTGTCCTGGGTATAGGGCTTGGGACGCCGCTTGGGATTTTGGGAGGGCTTTTCCATTTGTTTAATCACTCCGTGTTCAAATCGCTTCTATTTTTGAATGCCGGCGCCGTGGAATATGCGGCCGGGACGCGCGACCTCAATTCTATGGGCGGGCTAAACAAAAAAATGCCCGTTACCGGCGCGACTTCTCTTTTCGCATCGCTGGCCATAGCCGGGATACCGCCTTTTAACGGATTTTTCAGCAAGCTCATAATCATATTTGCCGCCGTCGAGGCAGGGCGCATGGGATATGCCCTTTTGGCGGTTATCGCGAGTATCCTGACATTGGCGTCATTCATGAAAGTGCAAAAATTCGCCTTCTTCGGTAAATTGAAAGAAAGTTTAAGCGATATAAAAGAAGTGCCGTTTTTTATGAAGAGCGCAATGATTAGTTTGGCGTTAATATGCCTTTTTGGGGGGCTGCTTTTAATGCCGGGGATTTTCGGCAGATTTATTAAACCGGCAGCCGAGACATTACATAGCGGCAATGCCTATAGCATTACCGTAATGGAAGGAATAGAGGAGTAAAGAAGAAGATATGTTTTCAAGATGGCTGATATTATTTGTACTTTCATTTATTGTATGGGGGCTCTTAAGCTGGCCGCCTGACTGGCAGCATTTGCTAGTCGGAACTTTTGTGTCCGGGCTTGTGGCGTACCTGATAGGCGACATGTTCGTAAAACGGCCGCACCTTTTCAAGCATGGCGCGCGTTATGCGTGGTTTTTGTATTATATGCCTATTTTTTTGTGGGAAATGCTCAAAGCTAACATAGACGTTGCCTACAGAGTCGCGCATCCGAATCTGCCGATAAAGCCCGGCATAGTAAAAGTGAAGACAACTTTGAAATCAGACACAGGGCTGACGTTTCTTGCCAATTCTATAACCCTTACGCCGGGGACGCTGACGGTGGACATTGACAGGGATAAAGGATTCCTGTATGTACACTGGATAAACGTGGAGGCGAAGGACATAGAAGGCGCGACCGAGCGCATAGTGAGCAAATTTGAACATATATTGACGAGGATTTTTGAATGAGTAAGATGGTCAGATATATAATAGGACTCATATTTTTAGCGGCGATACTTTTTGTCGTCATATTCCGCCCGCCGTATTTTCTGATCTATCCGGACCTTCAGCACCTCGGGTTTTTGAAGAGGGCGCTGTTTATACTTATTCTCTGCTCTATATTGTGTTTATACAGAGTGGTGAAGGGTCCGACTGCTCCCGACAGGATCGTGGCGATAGATATGTTCGGCATACTTATAATAGGATTTTGCGCCGTATTGACTGTTTCTACCGGAAGAAGCTGGTATCTGGATATAGGGATAGCGTGGGCGCTCCAAAGCTTTATAAGCACGTTAGCTTTCGCAAAGTATTTTGAAGGAAAGGACTTCGATGATTAGTAAGATCGGTTTCCTATTTATGATAGTAGGGCTTGTATTCGATTTCTTCGGATGTCTTGGGTTGTTGCGCCTGCCTGATATATATAACCGCCTGCAAGCTGCGACAAAATGTATTACTTTGGGTACGTGCAGTATACTTTTCGGGATGGCGCTTATTGTAGGTGTGACCGCCTCGGGCATAAAGGCGATCCTTTGTTTAATATTTCTTCTTTTGACTTCACCCGTCGCGGCGCATGCCTTGGCAAAGGCAGCCCATATAGCCGGCGTAAAACTCTGGGACGGCAGTGTAGTGGACAAGTATAAAGAAGACGGAAAATAATAGATGAAGAAACCCAAAATAAGAGAACTCATAGAAGCGGTGAAGGCGCTCATAAAAGGGCCTTATACTAACCCCTATCCTTTTAAGCCGCATATCCCGCATAAAAATTTCAGGGGGATGCCCGAATATACAAAAGAGGGTTGTATAGGATGTGTCGCATGCAAATACGTCTGCCCGGCGGACGCGATAGAGGTTATAGACAATCTAAAGAAAAGCCCGCCTATAAGGACAATGGTCTTAAATTATGATATGTGTAATTACTGCGGCAATTGCTCGCTTTGGTGCACCACAAAAGACGAGGATCCACCCGGTGTGCATCATACTACCAAATTCGACGCGGCGTATCTGGACCGTTCCGACAGGGCTTCTGTCACTACGACCTCCGAGAGCGAACTTGCGCTTTGCGAGGTATGCGGCGACATAGTCGCCACATACGCGCACCTCAAATGGATTGCGAGAAGGCTCGATACGCTCGCATATTCAAACCCCACAGTCTATCTCGCCGATTTGAAAGAGATGGGCGTCATAAGCGAAAATCTGATAGCCAATGCAAAAGAATTGACCCGCGCCGACCGCATCAAGATACTTTGCTCCCACTGCCGCCGCAAAACTACCCTTGAAAAATAGCCCGATCTGTAATATAATACCCTGATTATAGCAAGTAAATGTACCCCTGAAAAACGAGGTGAATTATGCTGGCATATTCAAAAGAGATACTGGAAATGGCTGATACCCTGAAGAGGGTCTTGGATTTTATCGAAGCAGGGTTTAACGAGCACAAACTTTCCTCTCTATCAAAGGCGATAGAGGCCGAGAAAAATATAAATATGCTGCAGAATGCTATTATGGATAAAGTCATTATCGATTCCAAGAAAAATGGCATTAGCAAATCCGATCTTGCAACGGTATCCGAGGTAGCTGAGACACTTGAGAGGATAGGAGATGAGTGCGTAAATCTGATAGAGAGGATCGAGATAAAAATAGAAGAAAACCTACTTTTCAGCGAAAAGGGCGTTCAAGAATATATCGAGGTATTCGACGGCGCCAAAAGGTCATTTGATATGGCATGCGGTGTAGTGCGGAATGCCAATAAGGCCGCCGCCGAAACAGTCATCGCAAACGGTTTTCATGTTAAAGAGCTCGTAGAAAAGTACAGGAAGACGCATAACGAGAGGCTTGTAAAAGGCATATGCGACCCCCGCACGTCAAATATGTTTTTCGACATGCTCGACTTCGCCGGGAACATAGCGCGCCATTCCTCAAATGTCGTAAAGGCGCTCTTGCCCTGTTAGAGAACGAAGTTCTGTAACAGGGTTCATCCGTAAAATAGGATAAAGAGAATATGGCAATAAAACCACTTTTATATGAATTAGAATATTTTCCGGATCCTGTTACGGTCTACGGGTTTTTGCGAAACGAGCCGTACAGCTCTTTTCTAGACAGCGCTATGGATCATGAAAAGCTCGGCAGATTCTCGTTTATAGGATACGACCCTTTTATGGTCGTCGAGACCAAGGGTGAGGATATTACGGCCCTGACCCAGGACGGCACGGAAAAATTCAAAGCCAACCCATTTGATTTTTTGAAATCCCTTTTATCCTATTATAAAACGGAAAGCCCGAATAGCGAAATCCCGTTTACATCAGGCTGCATAGGATATTTTTCCTACGACATGCGCTATTTTATAGAGGAATTGCCGTCCGTATCCACCGACGATATTGCTTTGTCGGATATTACGCTCTCATTCTACGATACGGTATTTATATTCGACAATCTTCTGAAAAAGGCCTATATATCTTCCTCGGGCCTGCCGCATCTGGACGTCGAAAAAAATGCCGTGCGCGCCGCGAGCCGGTTAGAATCTGCCAAAAAGTATATTTATAGCATTCCACTGGGCACCTTTAGCGGGGCCGAAACCGCGTGCGGGGAGAGCGGGTTTGATCATAGCAAAATATCGTCCAATTTTACAAAAGATGAATACAGAAAAGCCATAAGAAAAGCCAAGGATTATATAAAAGAGGGCGATATATATCAGGTCAATCTATCGCAGCGCCTCAGTACGGAATTTTCCGGAGACAGCTTCGAGCTTTATAAAACACTGAGGCGCATAAATCCGGCGCCGTTTGCGGCATATCTGAATTATGAAAACTTTCAAATAGTAAGCGCGTCGCCGGAAAGATTTCTAAAACTGAACGGAAAAGATATCGAGACAAGGCCCATAAAGGGTACGAGGCCGCGCGGCGTAAGCGAAAAAGAAGACGCGCGCCTGAAGAAAGAGCTTATTACCAGCGAAAAAGACCGGGCCGAGCATCTTATGATAGTAGATCTTGAGAGAAACGATATAGGCAGGGTGTGCGAATACGGCTCCGTGGCGCCGACGGAGTTTATAATAACAGAAACATATTCTACGGTCCATCATCTTGTTTCCACCGTTAGCGGCAAACTGAAGGACGGAGTCAGCGTGGCGGATTGCCTCATGAACTGTTTCCCGGGCGGCTCAATAACAGGCGCGCCAAAAATACGCGCCATGGAAATAATAGAAGAATTGGAGCCCGCAAAAAGAGGCATATATACCGGTTCTATAGGTTATATAGATTTTTCAGGTAACAGCGACCTTTCCATAGTCATAAGGACGGTTATAGTTACGCTCGGCACGGCGTATTTTCAAGTGGGCGGAGGAATAGTCGCCGATTCTGACGCTGATAAAGAATTTAATGAGACCATGGATAAGGCGCGGGCCATTATAGAGGCTATAGGGATAGAAAAGGCAAAACTTGTTGCAGTTACTGTTTAGGACGACATGATGAAAGTATACGTAAACGGGAAAATTGTAGATCACGATAAGGCGCTTATATCCGTTTTTGACAGAGGTTTTCTCTACGGAGATGCCCTTTTTGAAACGATGCACGGTTATGCGGGCAGGATATTCTGCCTCAATGACCACCTTATGCGGCTTTATTCGTCCATGAAGTCTTTAAAAATAAGGCAGCCGCTCGCCGATAAAGAAGCCGAAAAGATCATTTATGAATTATTGGCAGTAAACGGCCTTGATAAGACTGATGCATATGTGAGAATGACGGTTTCACGCGGCCTCTCGGAAGACGGAAGTATGGATATTTCAAAAAGCGGCCCCTCAAATGTGGTAATAATAGCAAGAGGATATGTTCCTTTTTCAAGCAAGCATTACGAAAAGGGGATAGCGGTCAACATAGCCCGCGCAAGGCGCAATAGCCAAAGTGTATTGAGTAATTTTAAAGTGGCTAACTATCTCGATAGCATACTTGCCAGAAATGAGGCCTTTCCCGGCGGATTTTTTGACACCATATTTTTGAACGAATCCGGCCATGTGTGCGAAGCGAGCACGAGCAATATATTCATGATAACGGGCAACGCCCTTGTCACCCCCTCCATCAAATGCGGCATACTTCCCGGCATAACGAGAAAAATTGTTTTGGAACTTAGCCCTTACGCCGGAGTGGGAGTGGAAGAGAGCGAATTTTCTGAGAATGAGTTGAAATCGTCGGACGAGGTATTTATAACTAATTCTATGTTTGAGATCATTCCGGTGGTCGGAATAGACAATAAGGCTATAGGGGGCGGTTCCGTCGGAAAAATAACCAAAAATATGCAAAAATTATATAAGGAGGCGGTAGAAAAGGAGGCAGGGATTGAATTGTCTTAAGTTTCACCGGGCGGCATTATTTATTTTATCCACAGCCCTGATCTTTAATATTTCTTTAACACATGCAGAAGAAAATAAAACCCCGCGCATAGATATTGTGGGGGACAGCCTTTATATAGACGGCAAGAAATTTTTTGTAAAGGGCGTAGGATATAGCCCGTTCAGGCCCGGCGTATATCCGGGCGCTAAAGTGCCGCTGGATATTGTTGAAGCTGATTTTAAAAGAATAAAAGAGGCGGGGTTCAACACTGTGCGCGTTTGGGGCATTATGCCGGAAGAGCAGATCACGCTTGCGGAAAAATATGACATTAAGGTCATACAGGCGGCGGGAGTCAGCCCGAACTCGGACTTTACCTATGAAGGTTTTATCCGGCAGGCGGAGAGCCAGGCGAGGCAGATGGCCAGGATAAGCAAAAATCATCCTAATGTGATCATGTATCTAGTAACGAACGAACCTCATTCACAAGCCATCGTTGCCTCGGGGGTGGATAAGACGCTGGATCTATACAAAAAACTTATAGGAATAATTAAAAAGGAAGATCCGCTTCGGCCGGTCAGCATGGCAAACGCATATTGGACCATCTGGCTTGACCAGTCTATGTGGGATGTCCTTTCTTTTAATGTTTATAATTATTGCCCTTCCCTCGTAGAAGAGATCGGTTATCCGAACTTCGTAAAAAATATCAGGGAACTAAGCGGCAGAGATAAACCTTTTTTGGTTACGGAGTACGGCTTGAGCGTTTCGCCAGAAGGCCCGGGCAAAAGAGGCTACGGCGGGAACACTCAAGAGGAACAGGCCGAGGGGGTAGTAGAGGATTTGCGCGGCCTAATACAAGGCGGCGCAATAGGGGGCTGTGTCTTTGAATGGAACGACGAGTGGTGGAAAGCGGGTAACGCGGCGGTACACGACAGCCATCCCGAAGAATGGTTCGGCATCATCGGTATAGAAGCGCGAGAAAACCCGCAGGGTAATCCGCGTAAGGCATATAATGCCCTTAAAGAAGAATTTAAGATGCTCGTCATAAGGCCGATAGAGGGGCAGAGGATATGGAACAGCACAGATATAGAAGTAAACGCTATGCCGGAGGTGAGAAACATCCGCTATAAAATAGACGAAGGCGACTGGGTGGATCTAGGCAAGGATTTTGAGTGGTGGAGAGGTTTTGTTTCGGGTGAATCCCTTACGCCGGGTGTTCACGTTCTGACCGTCAAGGGGATAAGCGGCTCCAAAAACGAGATAACAAGAAAATTGAATATTATAAAATGTGCCAGCAAAGAAAACCTCCTGCCTCCGGTAGCGATAGAATTGACCGCCGATAAGCCGTTCTATGTAAACGGCGATGTCATGAAAATAAAAGCGCGCCTTACAGACCGCTCCGGAACGCCGCTTGAAAATTATCCGATAAAAATAGGCGTCTTTAATTCCATAAATAATTATAGCCGGATGTGGCAGGCGAAGACCAATGACAGAGGGTTCTTTACGGGCAGCATACCTGTTGTAGGGAGGCACAAGGAGTGGTATTATGTATACTGGGTAAGCGCGGATTCGGAGGACTATGGCTATAAGGCGAAGGAAAGCCGGATGGGCTGCGCCAGAGCAGAAGCCAGGGGCGGCTATCCCCTAAAATGGATTACAGCTAAAAAGGCAGAGAATATAGTGATAGACGGGATAATGGAGGATGAGTGGCTCAAGACCGAAAGGATCACCATAGATCTCGACAACAATTTTGTGGAAGGCGAGATAGAGGATAATGCTGACCTGAGCGCGGAAGCGAGGGTTTTATGGGACGAAGGAAACCTATATATCTTGGTGCGCGCAGAAGATAATTTCCCCATGACAAACGGCTACGAAAAATGGGATTTATGGAAAGGGGATTGCGCGGAGCTCTTTTTAAGCGTAGATCCCTCAAAGATACAGGAGAAAGGTTATACCCCGTCCGATTTTCAGATATTGATAGGGACTAACGGCAAGATGTGGATAAGCAATCAGGCCGAAGGCGGCGTGCGAAATAATATACCCGTTTTAAGTTCCACCGCGACAAAGGTGGGCGGCAAGGGCTATGTTTTGGAAGCGAAAATAAACGTTTCAAATTTTTGGAACAAACCATTTCGCACTTTCAAAAGCGGCGAAATCCTGGGTTTTGACATAGCCCTGGGCGATGCGGATGAAAGCATGATGCGCAAGGCAAAGCTTGTCTGGAACGGCACTGAAGAAGGGTATAAAGATGCGGCTGTTTGGGGCCGCTTAAAGCTGGAATAAAAATATACGCTAAAACAAGGATATAAGATATGAAAGACACTACTTACAAACTTGAAGAATCAGGCGATTTTGTAATAGAAAATTATAGTAAGGCAAAAGCGTTTTCCAGTTTTTTCCCGGGTATAGCGGGTTTTGGCGGCGTACCGTTATGGGCATTTTATGTCAACAGGGGCCAGTGCATATCAAGCTTCGGCATAAAGAATAAGGATGGCGCCATACTTGAATTTTTACCCGCGAATCAGGCATATAATCTTACCGCAGTAAAGGGTTTTCGCACTTTCATAAGGATCAAGAAGGCCGGCAAGGCGCTTTTATATGAGCCTTTTAAAGAATATGCCGATAAACCGGCTAAAGACGTCTCCACAAAAATGTCTATAAGGCCTTCGGACTTTGAGATAAGCGAGGTAAATAACGCATTTGGCCTTGAGATACGCGTAGCATATGTTACAGTGCCCGGTGAACCTTTTGCGGCCCTCGCGAGGCGGCTTTCAATAAGAAATATCTCTAAC
>JAHIPI010000005.1 GCA_018894435.1 Candidatus Omnitrophota bacterium
AAAGATATTAAAAATTTTACGCTGGAAGAGCTTAAAAAGGAAATAGAAAATATCGGCGAGCCCGCATACAGGGCAAGGCAATTGTTTTCATGGCTATATAAGAAAGGCTGCGGCGATTTTGCCCGCATGAGCAATATGCCTGAAGCGTTAAGGCAAAAATTGACGGGTAACTATTATATAGGTGATCTTATTTTGGCTGAGCGCCTTCGTTCGGTCGACGGAACCGAGAAATTTCTATTCGAGCTTTACGACAACAATTTCATAGAGAGCGTCCTCATATATTCGAAAGAACGAAAGACAGCATGCCTTTCAACGCAAGTGGGCTGCAAATACGGATGCACTTTTTGCGCGAGCGCTCTTAAAGGCTTTATGCGGAATCTCGAAGTATCAGAAATGGTAAATCAGGCGTTATTTTTGAAACACGAGCTTAAGAGTAATCTGAATAATATCGTCTTTATGGGGATGGGCGAGCCGCTGGATAATTATGAAAATGTAACAAAGGCGATTGAGATAATGACTTCCCCCGAAGGCATGAATGTAGCTGCCGGCCGGATTACTATTTCTACCTGCGGGATCGTTCCGGGAATAAAGGCGTTAATAACGTTTAAGATAGGTGTAAATTTATCCGTTTCGCTGCACGGCGCGGACGACAAATTAAGAAATACTCTTATGCCCATAAATAAGTTGTACCCTCTCAAAGCGCTTTTAAAGGTATGTTCCGAGTTTGTAAGGGCAAAAAAGGGAATGCTCACTTTTGAGTATGTGCTTATAAAGGGCAAAAACGATTCTTTGGAAGACGCCGATAAACTTGCTGCCATTGTGCGAAAGCTCGGCGCGAAGGTCAACCTGCTTATTTATAGCCCGATTGCACGGCGCGGCCTTGCGTCACCTTGCGAATTAGAAGCCGAAGTATTTATGAAACGCCTTTTGGGAAAAAAGGTAAAAGCGACATTGAGACGTTCAAAGGGTAAAGACATCGCCGCAGCCTGCGGACAGTTGGCGGGCCGTGTATCATATAAATAGAAATAAGATTTGAAAGTTACCATTAATTGTGCGATAATACTGGCACCAATCCAAGGAGGTAAAGATGCTGCTTAGAATTCTGCTTAGTGTTTTTATATTAATGAATCTTGCCGGATGCGCGACTACCAAAAAAGAGAGCGCGAAGACACAAGTTCAGCAGCTGCAGGGCCAGATAGGCGATTTAGAGATGCAGCTTAAGCAAAGAGACGAAGAGATCCAGGGGCTTGAGAAAGAATTGGATAAAGCAGAACGCGTCAAAAGTACATCGGCCAAGACTGCTCCGGGGGACGTAAGTAAAGTATCCTCGAAGCAGATACAAACAGCCCTTAAAAACGCGGGTTTTTACGATGGGTCCATCGACGGCAAAGTAGGAAAAAATACAAAAAAGGCAATATGCGCTTTTCAAGAGGCGAATGGTTTGACTGCCGACGGTGTAGTGGGAAATAAGACCTGGTCTAAGTTAAAAGCGTATTTACAGTAATATCGCTCTCCTATCCGTCTGCGCTGAATTGCTCCTCCTTCGCCAAATTGCTTTCGCGTTTGGCTGCGGAGGACAAGTTTCGCGTTCAGCTTCGACGGATGTCACCATAGTACAAAAGTTCAGGGTTCCATGCGTTTCAGAACGAAGCTCATACTTATAATTGTCGGCATTCTCGTGATGTGGATGGGATTCGCGCGGGGTTTTGAATCGCTAAAAGACAGGTATCTTTATAAATTTATTGCCAACAGATTCCGCGTATATGCCGAGAGAAGGTGGAAAGCCGATTTGTATATCGGATATGTCAAAGGCAATATCCTCACAAACCTCTCACTGAAAAACATTGTAATAGATAATGTAAATATCCTCCCTAAAGAGTTTCAATTGAAAGCTGATTCCCTTGACCTGACCTACCCGCCGCTTGGTTTATTATACGGCGAGCTGGATAGTAAATTTGTGGGCCTCTATCTTGCATGCAAAGATACCGAAATACCCGTAGACGCATATCAGCATAAAGATACGGCCATAGTAGTCATCCGAAGAAATGCCCTAAGATTAGATCAATTCCGCGACTCAGTTCCGAAGGACATATCCTTGAGAGGTACGATTACATCCGAAGGCGAAATCGTCTTCAAGAACTTGCGGCCGCACATGATGAACCTCTTTCTCAGCTCAAAAGATTTTCAGATAGATTATAAAAACGCGCGTAAGGTGAGAGGGGTCTTTAATCTGGAGGCAGCGGGCAGGCCCGCCAATGCAAATATTTACGGAAACGTGAAGATACAGAGGGGAGAATTTATCGACGGATTTTTAATCTTTTCTCTTTTTAAAGATTTAAATTTTGGAAACGATTTTTTGGATAACGCGACAATGGACGTAGATATAGAAGGCCGCAACATAAATTTATCAAACCAATATCTTGAAGCGAGATTAAATATATCCTGTAAACTGAGGAAACATAACGACGAGAAACCCTATCTTCTGGGAACAGCGTGGATCACCGGCGGTATCTTCAAAGTCTATTCGCATCAATTTAGGATTACATATGGCCGCATAGGTTTTATTTCGCTCGACAAGGAGCCGGTGCTGGATATTATAGAAGTAGCGCATATCGGCCGGCATAAAATAACGGCTGAAATAAAAGGCGGTAAAGACAGATATTTTAATCTCTCTTCACAGCCGGAACTGCCTTTGCATGATATATTCTCTCTGCTGCGTTTCGGAAAATATAATAAGGACCTCACGGATTCAGAAAAAGAGGAATTGACAGAGACCAATTTTAGTGATATCTTAATTAGCAACCTGTTCTCAGGTTAACATATGGACAAAAATATGAAAAGTGTTCTTATTTGTTTTGTACTGGTCCTGGTACTGTTAATACCGGGCCAAACGTCATTTGCCATAGATAAAGCTGAGGAAACCGAGTTTGCTTATGGCACAGTAACTTCCGTAGATATTCCTTCCGGAGTCGTAGTGATAAAAGAGCAGAATTACGATACCGGCATAGAGGCGGATGTTACTTATTATCTCGGTCCGGATACCGATTACGAGAATATCGACTCCATAAGCGAGATCGCACTAGGCAATGACGTCGATATTTCCTATATAGTAAAAGAAGACGCGAAGAAGGTTATAAGGTTCATAAGCGTCTACGAGCCCGAACTGGAAGCAGAAGAAGAGTAGCCCCTCCGTAAATAATATCCTTATTTTTTTCACCTTATTTTTTTCACTGTAATCGCAATATAATAATGTCCGCTTTCAGCAAAGTTAAAATGTCCTATCCCAAAGTTGCTATAATAGCCTCTTCCAAAGGAGGCCCTTATGGCAGGAAAGGACACAGTTACCATGAGTCAAGAGGAGCTGAGGCG
>JAHIPI010000006.1 GCA_018894435.1 Candidatus Omnitrophota bacterium
GCCCGGAGACAATGTCCAGTTTGAAGTAGAGCTCATAACGCCTATCGCCATGGAGACGGAACTCCGCTTCGCCATAAGAGAAGGCGGCCATACGGTAGGAGCCGGAGTCGTAACGGAAGTAATAGCATAGTCGAACCATAAAGGGAAAAATGCCACACGAACAGCAGAAGATAAGAATAAAATTAAAGGCTTACGACCACAGGCTTCTTGATCTCTCGACGCAGGACATAGTCGAAACGGCAAGGAAGACCGGGGCGAGTGTATCGGGTCCCATACCGCTGCCAACGCGGCATGAGATATTCACCGTTTTACGGTCTCCGCATGTTGATAAAAAGTCGAGGGAACAATTTATGCTAAAGACGCACAAGAGATTGATAGATATCATCAATCCTACGGCAAAGACTATTGATGCGTTGAGAAAGCTGGATTTGCCGGCCGGCGTCGATGTAGAGATTAAATAAGAGAGCTGAGAAATGGCTAACGGCATACTAGGTAAAAAGATAGGGCAAACCCAACTTTACACCGAAGGCGGTGCGCTTGTATCGGTAACGGTTATAGAGGCCGGGCCCTGTACTATTTTGCAGGTTAAAGAGCCGGCAAAAGATAAATACATGGCAATTAAGTTGGGCTTTGAGAATAAGCGCGAAAAGAATACAAATAAGCCCGACATGGGCAATTTTAAAAAGGTCAATTCTGCGCCCAAAAGATTTGTGCGGGAGATACGCGTTGCCTCTTTGGAAGGATACAACGCAGGCGACGAAATAAAGGTAGATATATTTCATAAGGGCGGCTTTGTAGATATAGTAGGCACTTCAAAAGGCAAGGGTTTTCAGGGAGGAATGAAGCGATGGAATTGGCACGGCAGCTGGGGCGGGCACGGCTCTATGCACCATAGGCGAGTAGGCTCCATAGGCGCGTCATCGTTTCCTTCGAGGGTGGTAAAAGGTCATCACATGCCCGGACATATGGGCAATGAGAGGGTGACAATCCAAAACTTAGAAGTAATAGAGGTAGATACTGATAAGAATTTACTCGTTGTAAAAGGTACTGTACCCGGGCACAATAATTCATTTTTGACTATCCGTCAGTCCAAGAAAAAGACCGGCACAGCTAAGTCAGGGCCGGCACAAGCAGCAGCGAAAGCCAAGAAGGAAACGAAAGCAAAGAAAGGCCCGGCGGCTCCAAAAGCAGCGCCGAAGAAGTAGGGGTAGGGCATGTCGAAGCTAACCATATATAATACAAAAGGTAAAGAAGTGGGGTCGGTAACCGTGGACGATACCTTTGTGTCAAAAAAGGTAAACAAAGGCGTATTATACCAGGTCATAAACCTTTATCAAGCCTCCTTGCACAGGGGTACGCACAAGGCAAAGACTCGAAGCGAAGTAAGAGGAAGCGGTAGAAAACTTTGGCGTCAAAAAGGCACGGGCCGCGCACGTATAGGCAGCATAAGAAGCCCCATTTGGAGAGGCGGCGGGGTAGTATTTGGGCCAAAAGTGCGAAGCTATTCCTATTCCGTTCCACAAAAAGCTAAGCGGTTAGCTCTTTTAGAGGCCGTGAAATCTAAAATACAGGATAAGGATATAGTAATTTTTGATAAGATTAACATTGAAACACCGAAGACCAAGGAGATGCTGGGAATAATAAAGTCACTCAAGCTGGACAAGAAATGTCTTATGGTACAGGAAAAGCTTGACGGAAATATAAAATTAGCATCGCGCAATATAGCCAATTTTTCATTGGCAGAGCGAAGAAATATGAATGCTCTTCTAGTGCTCAGGCATAATAAATTAGCTATGTCGGAAGAGGCCTTTTCAAATCTCCTCAAAGGAAATAAATAGATATGAAGAAACCGTACGAGGTATTAAAATCCGCTCTTCAGACAGAAAAGGGCGCCATGATGAGGCCGCAGAACAAGTACCTTTTCTGGGTCGATAAAAACGCCAATAAAATAGAGATCAAAAATGCCGTTGAGTCGATCTACAGGGTGACGGTAGAAAAAGTAAACACCGAAATGGCCAGGGGCAAGAATAAGCGCGTCAGATATGCGATGGGAAAAACCCCGGACTGGAAAAAAGCAATAGTACAGCTTAAGATAGGCGACAAAATAGATATAGCTTAAGGTTAAAGAGGATAAAATGGGCATTAAGACGTATAAACCGACATCACCGGGAATAAGATTTGTCACGGGATTTGATTTTAAAGAGTTGACAAAAAATGCAAGGCCGGAAAAATCCCTGCTTGTCCCGCGCAAAAAGACGGGCGGCAGAAATTCTTCAGGCAGGATAACATCGCGCCATAGAGGCGGCGGCCATAAGCAGATGATAAGGATTATCGACTTTAAACGGGATAAATACAACATACCCGCAAAAGTCACCTCCATACAATATGACCCCGTACGAAGCGCCAGGATAGCGCTTTTGCAGTATACAGATGGAGAAAAGAGATATATCATAAGCCCGCTCGGGTTAAGGGTAAATGACGAGATAGTATCCGCCCCTACCGCGGAGATAAAAATAGGCAACGCCATGGAACTCAGGAATATTCCGCCCGGCATTCCTATACATAATGTAGAATTAAAAAAGAGGAAGGGCGGCCAGATCGCAAGATCGGCCGGCAATTCATGCCTCATAATGGCGAAGGAAGGCGATTATGCGCATGTGAAATTGCCGTCGGGCGAAATCAGGCTGATATCCCTTGATTGTTACGGCACAATCGGACAGGTGAGCAATGTCGAAAATGACGCTATAAGCTTGGGAAAGGCCGGCAGGTCCAGATACCTGGGCATAAGGCCGTGGTCCAGGGGAGTCGCTAAGAATCCCCACGATCATCCGATGGGCGGCGGTGAAGGGAAAAGCTCGGGTGGCAGGCATCCGACAACACCTTGGGGTAAGATTACAAAAGGACTTAAGACGCGAAAGCGTAAATTATCTGATAAGTATGTACTAAAAAGAAGGAAATAAATAAATGTCAAGATCTACAAAAAAAGGCCCGTATGTTGACCAGAGACTTTTAGAAAAAGTACAAAACATGCTGAAGTCGGGAAGCAAAAAACCGATCAAGACATGGGCGCGATCTTCTACCATCACGCCCGATTTTGTAGGGCTTACGCTTTCAATATATAACGGCAGAAAATTTATCCCCGTATTCGTGACCGAGAATATGGTCGGACATAAACTGGGCGAGTTTGCGCATACGAGGACGTTCAGAAAACACAGCGCCCATACAGAAGTATCGAGAGAATTAACATGATCGCAAAAGCTGTTACAAAATATGTTAGGATTCCCCCCAGGAAGGCAATGTTGGTTACGAGGCCCCTCAAGGGGTTATCAGTGCCCAGGGCATACGCGTTGCTCGCCGGCATAAAAAAGAAAGCGGCCCGTTTCATAAATTTGACATTGAGATCGGCTGTGGCCAATGCCCATAAAAAAGACCAGCATTTAGATGAATCGGATCTTTACATTTCGAGGATCACCGCTGACGGCGGGCCAATGCTGAAAAGGTTTAGAGCCGGCAGCATGGGCAGGGCGTTTACAATAAGGAAGCGTACGTGCCACCTGACCGTTCAGCTTGATGTCAAAGAGAAACCTAATGTAGGAATACCATCGGACAAAAAGTCCGCCAAGTCGAAAGCTGTACAGCCAAAAGCCGCAAGGCCCAAGGATGTAAAGCCGCGCCCGACTAAGCCAGCTACAAAGAGAGAACGGAGGTAATTTAAGTGGGACAGAAGGTTCATCCACATGGTTTTAGGTTAGGCTATATAAGAAATTGGGAATCTATGTGGTTCGCAAAATCCAAAAAAGATTTCGGCGAATTTATAGAAGAAGATCGAAATATAAGAAAATATGTCAAGAAGAGCCTCTCACAGGCAGCGGTTGCTAAGATAGAGATATTCCGCGCCAGCAATAAGGTCAGGCTGAATATATGGTCGGCACGCCCCGGCATCATCATAGGGAGAAAGGGTGCTGAGATAGACAGGCTGAGAGACGAACTTCAGGAATTGACAGGCAAGCAGATATTTTTAGATATAAAAGAAGTTAAAAGTCCTTCTACTAACGCCCAGCTAATATCGGAAAATATTGCGCTGCAGCTTGTAAGGAGGATACCGTTCAGGCGGGCGATGAAGAAAGCCGTTACAGTCGCGATGGATCAAGGCGCGCAGGGCATTAAAATAAGATGTTCCGGACGCCTCGGCGGAGCGGAAATTGCGAGAAGCGAAAGTTACATGGTGGGAAAGGTCCCCCTGCAGACCTTACGCGCTGATATAGAATATGGTTTTTTTGAGGCACTTACTACTTATGGTTTAATAGGCGTGAAGGTATGGGTATGCAAAGGCGAAAAGGCGCCTTTATATAGCGAGGAAAGGAAGATAAGAAATGGCGTTGATGCCAAAAAGAGTTAAATTTAGAAAACAACAAAAAGGAAAACGCCGCGGAATAAGTTATAGAGGCTCCTCTGTTTCCTTCGGCGAATTCGGACTTCAGGCGCTCGAAAATGCCTGGATGAGCGACAGGCAGATAGAGGCTGCCCGTGTCGCGCTCATGAAGGTAACGAAAAGAGGCGGGAAGACCTGGGTTAGGATATTTCCGGACAAGCCGATTACTAAAAAACCGGCGGAAACGAGGATGGGAAAAGGCAAGGGCATGCCCGAAAAATGGGTGGCAGTAATAAAAAGAGGCAGAATATTATTTGAACTTGAGGGAGTGCCCGAAGAACTCGCGAAAGACGCCCTAAGATTAGCGGCACATAAGCTTCCGTTCCGCACAAGATGCGTTTCAAGGAGCCGTATATAATGAAAGCTAAGATAAATGAACTAAGGCAATTGGACGCCAATGAGATGCGCGAGAAGGTGGATGCGATGGAAAAAGAACTATATAATCTAAGATATCAGGCCTCTACTTCGCAGGTTGAGAAGCCCCATAGAATAAAAGAGATACGAAGGGAAATAGCTGTATACAAAACCCTTATAAGAGAAAAGGAATTGGCAAATGCCAAACGATAACACGCAAAAAAGGACTTTGATTAAAACCGGCACTGTGGTAGGCGATAAGATGCAAAAGACCATTATCGTACGTATAGACAGAGTGACTCATCATCCAAAATATAATAAGATTATGCATAAAAGCGTTAAAGTGAAAGCGCACGATGAAAAGAATGCTGCCAAGACAGGCGACACCGTAAAGATAATGCAGGTAAGGCCTATATCGAAAGATAAGCGGTGGAAGCTCTTGGAAATAATTAACCCTTCGACTCGATAATATTTTAAAAAGCGAAGAGCGCTCAGGGTTAATGCTGAGCTAAGTCGAAGCATTAATAAATCATAAGGTGAAAACATGATACGGATGCGTACAATACTGGACATAGCAGATAATACCGGCGCAAAAAGGGCTTCTTGTATAGGGGTGCTCGCCCGCGGCGACAAGCACCACGCCGGCATAGGAGATATCATAACGGCCAATATAAAGGAATCTACGCCGGATGCCGTTGTTAAAAAAGGCGAAGTGGTTAAAGCTGTGGTAGTCAGGACTGCGAATAAAATACGCAGAGCCGACGGGTCCTATCTTAAATTTGACAACAATGCGATAGTCATCATAGACCTGCAGAGAAACCCCCGCGGCACGCGGGTATTTGGGCCTGTGGCGAGAGAGTTGCGCGACAAGAATTTTATGAAGATAGTTTCGCTGGCGCCGGAGGTAGTGTAAGATGATATCTATAAGAAAGAACGACACTGTAAAAGTCCTGACCGGTAAGGATAGAGGCAAGACCGGCAGGGTTCTAATGGTTTTACCGAAAAAAGACAGGGTCCTGGTGGAAGGGGCAAATTACGTAAAGAAGCATGCGCGGCAGACGCGGCAGGACCAAAAGGGCGGTATCATACAAAAGGAAATGCCGCTCCATATTTCAAATGTAATGCTTATGTGTAAGAACTGCAATAAGCCCACAAGGCCGGAGACACAGACCGCTCTTGGCGGCAACGACAAGACAAGAATATGCAGAAAGTGTAAGGAGATAATCAGTTAAATGGCAAGGTTAAAGGATAGGTTTGACAAAGAGATAGCGCCCCGGATGAAAGAACGATTCAACTATTCTAACATCTGGCAGGTGCCGCAAGTTAAAAAAGTCGTGATAAACATGGGGCTCGGCGAAGCAGCTCATGACAACAAAGTCATAGAAGAGGCTATCGTAGAATTAGGTTTAATAACGGGCCAGCGGCCTGTTATAACCAAAGCCAAAAAGGCTATAGCGAACTTCAAGATCAGAAAAGGTTCAACAGTAGGATGTAAAGTCACCCTAAGAAAAGATAAGATGTACGAATTTCTAGATAGGCTTATTTCCATAGTTATACCCAGAATAAAAGACTTTCGCGGCCTTTCGCCCGATTCGTTTGACGGCCGCGGTAATTACGCCTTTGGGCTTACGGAACAGATCGTGTTTCCCGAAGTGGATGCCGACAAAGTCACCATGGTCAAAGGTATGGATATCATAATCACGACATCGGCCGGGACTGACGATGAAGCCAAAGAATTGTTGGCGCTCATTGGTATGCCATTTCGAAAAACACAAGGATAGAGAAAGAATTTTATGGCAAAACAGTGCTTAATAGAAAAGTGTAAACGCGAACCTAAATTTAAGGTTAGAAAATACCACAGGTGCAGGCTCTGCGGCAGGAGAAGGGGATATATGCGGAGATTCGAATTATGCCGTATATGTTTCAGGGAACTTGCTCTTCGGGGCGAAATACCGGGCATAGTAAAAGCAAGCTGGTAGGTTTGCCTTAGGAAAAAGTGATATAAAATAGAGAGGGAATAGATGCCAGTTACCGATCCAATAGCTGATATGTTGACGATTATCCGTAACGGTTCACGCTCAAAAAAGGAAAAGGTCGATGTCAAGCGCTCGAACCTTACAGAGGACATACTTAAAATATTCAAACGTGAAGGTTACATAAGCAATTTTAAACCCATAGAGGATAAAAAGCAGGGAGTAATAAGGGTTTACCTGAGGTACAACGAGGACAAATCACCCGTTATAACAGAAATAAAAAGGATTTCTAAACCTGGATTAAGGGTGTATGTCCCAAATACTAATATTCCAAGAGTACTTAGCGGATTCGGTATAGCCGTATTATCTACTTCGCGCGGAGTTATGACTAACAAAGATGCGCGAAGAGAAAAGATCGGCGGCGAAGTCCTCTGCTACGCTTGGTAAGACAGGCCAATATGGCGAGATTAGGAAAAAAACCGATAGATATCCCCGGTAATGTAAAAGTGAATATTGATAAGGGTGTTGTGCTCATCGAGGGTCCGAAAGGCAAATTAGAGCACAAGATCCCAAGTCCCATAGCCGTAAAGGTGGAAAATAATCAAGTGAAGGTGGAATGCCCGTCTGATTTAAAGCCGGACATGTCCCTGCACGGTTTGACGCGTACTCTTATCAATAACATGATAAAAGGGGTGGTTGACGGCTATCAGAAAGAGCTTGAAATAAGAGGCGTAGGTTATAAAGCACAGATAGTCGGAAGGAGCCTAAGCGTTGCTTTGGGATTTTCGCATCTAATAGAGTATCCCATACCTGAAGGGGTTATCGTAGAGACGCCCAAACCAACGCAGATAGTGATTAAAGGCATAGATAAAGTAAAGGTCGGCAAAGTCGCCGCCGAATTGCGCGCTTACTATAAGCCAGAGCCGTACAAAGGCAAAGGCATAAGGTATGTCAACGAATTTGTCAAGCACAAGGCCGGCAAGACTGTTGCGTAATTCAAAAACTTAAAGGTGTTTTAAAATGAGTAATCTAAAAGAGAACGCGCGTATAAAAAAGCATTTGAGATTGCGGCAAAAAGTGGCGGGCAATGAAGAGCGGCCGCGAATGGCCGTGCACAGGAGCCTCGCAAACTTATACGTTCAATTTGTAGATGATATAAACCAGAAGACCATCTATTCTGTTTCAACGCTAGATTCTAAGGTTAAAAGCCAGGTAAAATACGGCGGCAATATCAAGGCCGCGGAAACGCTGGGCACCCAGGCAGCGCTTATCGCAAAATCTAAAGGCATATCAAAAGTCGTATTTGACCGCGGCGGCTATTTATATCACGGCAGGATAAAAGCCTTTGCGGAAGCTGCGCGAAAAAACGGACTCGTATTTTAATCCGCCTTCGCCAATAAGAAAGGTTCATATGGACACTAGGGGAGTTAAAGCAAAGAAAGAAAGCGCGCTGAAGCAAGCGGGAGCTGCTCCACAACTTGAAATTATAGAAAGAGTTATAAGCATCAACAGGGTCGCCAAAGTTGTAAAAGGCGGAAGGAGATTCTCCTTCAGTGCCCTTGTTGCCGTCGGAGATGGCAAGGGGCATGCCGGCTACGGTTTTGGCAAGGCAAACGAAGTCTCGGAGGCAATCAAGAAAGCGCTGAACCACGGGAAGAAAAATTTCATAACAGTACCTCTTCGGAATACTACTATTCCGCATGAAATAATAGGTAAATATAAAGCGGCGAGAGTGCTTTTAAAGCCGGCAGGGCCCGGTACGGGCGTAATAGCCGGAAGTGCGGTTAGAGCGATATGCGATTCGGCCGGCATAAAAGACATACTTACAAAATCGCTCAAATCCGACAATGCGCTCAATGTGGTAAAAGCCGCTATTGACGGTTTTTCAAGATTAAAGACGAAACCGGTGAAAGCATCCGAATAGTTTTAGGCAAACGGGGATAATCTGATGAAGTTAAATGAAATAGGCATACCTTACGGGGCGAGAAGAAAGAAGAAAAGAGTCGGACGCGGCTCGGGTTCCGGCCACGGCAAGACGAGTACGCGAGGCCACAAAGGCCTAAAAGCACGAAGCGGCGCGGGCGGAAAATTGAGATTGAGTTTTGAGGGAGGCCAGATGCCTCTGATACGCCGCGTACCCAAACGCGGCTTTAATAGCCCATTTAAAATAGTAAGCCAGGTTATAAATATCGAACAATTGAATCATTTCAAAAAAGATGAAACTGTCGACCTGAAAAAGCTGCGGGGATCAAACCTTATAAAGACATTGAATAAGCCCGTAAAGATTTTAGGGGACGGAGAGATTAAGAAGGCCTTAACGGTATACGCGCATTCTTTTTCAAAGAGCGCTATCGATAAGATAGTAAAAGCCGGCGGGAAAGCGGAGATTTTACCTGTAAGCGCCGCTGGGCCGAAGAAATCCAAAGCCGAGAAGAAATAATGTCCAACGCTTTTCTAAATATATTTAAGATACCGGACCTGAAGAAAAAGATGCTCATCACTTTAGGTCTTATCGCTGTTTACAGGGTCGGCGCCTTTATACCCACGCCCGGCATAGACGGTGCGAAATTGATGATGTTCTTTCAAAGAATAGCCGAGACAACAGGCGGCACGCTATTCGGCCTTATGAATGTGTTTTCGGGCGGTGCCATGGACAGGGCAACTATATTTGCCCTTGGTATCATGCCGTATATATCGGCCTCGATTATATTGCAGCTTTTGACAGCCGTAATACCCTATCTTGAGCGTTTGGCGAAGGAGGGCGAGGCAGGCCGAAGAAAGATAACACAATATACGCGGTACGGTACGGTGGTGCTATCTGTTATACAGTCTTATTTTATTGCTTTATGGCTCGAAAACCCTGCGCATTTTCAGGGCGAGGTAATAGTGCCTTACGGCGGATTGGCGTTTCGCCTTATAACGATTATAACGCTTACAAGCGGCACTGCCTTCATAATGTGGCTTGGCGAACAGATCCAGGAGTTTGGTATCGGCAACGGCATTTCTCTTATAATCACAGCCGGTATTATTTCGCGCTTACCTATGGCGCTCGGGCAGTTATACCTCTTATCGTCGCCTTTTTCGCCGGATAAGAGGCAGATAGAGCCCATAACATTGATACTTATGGCAGTAATGTTTGTGGGGGTTATTGCCGGAGTAATACTTATAACGCAAGGCCAGCGTAAGATACCCATACAATACGCAAAACGCATAGTCGGCCGTAAAATATACGGTGGCCAAAGTACTTATATACCTCTCCGGGTCAACCAGGGAGGAGTCATACCAATAATATTTGCGCAGAGCATAATATTATTCCCGGCCACTATAGCCAGCGTTGTGGCAAATCCGATTGTCCAAAAGGTTGCGGGCGCGCTTACGGAACGCGGATGGGGATATAATATCGTATATTCGCTGCTTATCATATTTTTCGCTTATTTCTATGCGGCAATCACCTTTAACCCCATAGATGTCGCCGAAAACATGAAGCGATACGGCGGATTTGTCCCGGGCATAAGACCCGGGAAAGCTACGGCAGAATTTTTGGATTACGTCATGACTAGAATAACGCTCCCCGGTTCCATTTTTCTAGCTATAATAGCTATAATACCTACTTTGATAAGCCACGGACTCGGCATTCCGTTTCTTGTCGCCAGCTTTTTCGGAGGGACGAGCCTTTTGATCGTAGTAGGGGTCATGCTTGATACTGTGCAGCAGATAGAGGCCCATCTTCTGACGCGCCACTACGAAGGCTTTATGAAGAGCGGAAGAATTCGCGGGAGGAGATAGGGATGAACCTCGTGCTTTTGGGCCCTCCCGGAGCCGGTAAGGGTACACAGGCTAAGGTTCTTTCGCGAGATCTCAATATCCCGCACATATCAACGGGCGATATGCTTAGGGATGCGGGTGCGAAAGAAAGTCCTCTAGGCAAGCAAGCAAAAGGATATATGACGAAGGGCGAACTTGTGCCCGACGAGCTGGTTATAGACATAGTAAAAGAACGCCTGACGAAGAATGATGTCGCGAGCGGTTTTATATTGGATGGTTTCCCGCGGACAATTGAGCAGGCAAAGATATTAGATTCCACGCTGGCGAAGATCGAAAAGAAGCTCGATACGGTACTTTATTTTAAGACATCGCTCGAGATGAGCATTTCGCGGTTAAGCGGCAGGCGGGTATGTAAGGCGTGCGGAGCAAATTTTCATGTCACGAATATACCGCCGAAAAAAATTGGTGTATGCGATTATTGCGGCGGGGAATTATACCAGCGCAAGGATGATTCTGAAGAAACTGTAAGGCGCCGATGGTCGGTTTATACGGAAGAGACGACGCCTCTTGTGGATTATTATAAGAAAAGCGGGCTCCTTGAAGAGGTGTCGGGCGACCTTGATGTCACTGAATTGAATGTAATGCTTAAGGCTCTTTTTCATAGTCGGGGACTTGATAAAATATGATAAAGCTGAAGTCCGAGAGGGAACTCGCCATAATGAGAAGGGCTGGCAGTATTGTGGCGGAGGTCCTCGGCAATATCGGAAGCCAGATCAAGCCGGGCGTCGAAACGTTAGAACTGGACAGGTACGCTGAAGCGTTAATACGAAGGCTGGGTGGTAAACCTGCCTTCAAAGACTACAAGGATTACCCGGCAAATATATGCACATCGATCAATGAAACAATAGTGCACGGTATACCCGGTAAAGTAGTTTTACGGGACGGCGATATAATAAGCATCGATGTCGGCGTGGAGCTGGAAGGCTACTATGCCGATGCGGCTTTCACTTACCCGGTAGGCAATATTCGGAGGGATTCACAGCAATTGATAGATGTTGCGCAAAAATCACTTGAAAAAGGTATAGAAAAAGCCATTCCGGGAAACAGGATCTCTGATATATCAGGCGCGATACAAGACTTTGTGGAATCAAAAGGTTTTAACGTGATCCGCGACTTTATAGGCCACGGCATAGGGTCTAGGCTGCATGAGCCTCCTGAAATACCGAACTTTGTTCCGGATCATAAGACTGCGATAGAATCGGCGAGTGATCCAAGACTTGAAAAAGGGATGGTATTGGCTATAGAGCCGATGGTAGCGGCGGGTAAATACGAGGTATGTATTCTAAAGGACGGGTGGACGGCCGTGACGGCAGACAGGAGCCGGGTCGCCCATTTTGAACACACGGTAGAAATAACGTCCAAAGAACCGGAGATTTTGACGCTATGGCAAAAGAAGAACCGATAGAAGTAGAAGGAAAGGTTGTGGAATCGCTTCCTAATGCGATGTTCAAAGTCGAACTTGATAACGGGCATAAGATTCTGGCCCACGTATCAGGCAAGATGCGGATGCATTTTATACGCATTCTTCCCGGCGACAGAGTCAATCTGGAGCTCTCCCCTTATGACCTTACCCGGGGGCGGATAGTCCATCGCAATAAGTAATAAATGTAGCCCCTCGACTTTCCGCCAGAGGCGGACCCGCCGATGCGTTGTGGCGGGCGCTCGAGAATATTTGCTAACGAGCGAGAGAGGGCAAATCGGAAAATATTATGAAAGTCAGATCAAGTGTCAGAAAAATATGCTCTAAATGCAAAATAATTAGAAGAAAAGGCATCATCAGGGTCATATGCAAGGAGCCCAAGCATAAACAGAGGCAGGGATAGCTAGTTATAACATAAGGCGCTCCACAGTGATAACCGCATAAGGAGGAACAGTGCCAAGAATCGTAGGAGTTGACATACCCAAAGAAAAGCGAATAGAGATAGCGTTGACTTATATCCATGGCATAGGCAGAACAAGTGCTAACCGGATATTAAAATCGGCGGGGATAAGTCCGGACGTAAGGGCAAAAAGCCTTACGGAAGACGATATATCAAAATTGAGTACCATAATACAGCGGGAATACCGTATAGAGGGTGATCTTCGGCGGTCAGTGGCGGCAAATATAAAGCGGTTAATTGATATAGGATCATACAGAGGATACAGGCACCGCAGGTCATTGCCGGTAAGGGGGCAGAGGACACGTACAAATGCCCGCACGAGAAAGGGGCCGCGCAAGACCGTCGGGGTCGTGCGTCAAAAAGAGACTAGGTCGGCAGTAAAGAGTGAATGAAAGGAGTAAAACGTGGCGGAAGCAAAAGAACCCAAACCCAAAGACGCGAAAGAGGCAAAGCCTAAAATAGACGAAAAAGCTAAGCAGGAAGAGAAGCCCATGCCTGAGGAAAAACCAAAGGTTGAGGGAAAGCCAAAGGCAGAAGAAAAGCCAAAGACCGAAGAAAAGCCAAAAGCAAAAAAGAAGCTGGCGAAAAATATCACAAGCGGCGTAGCGCATATACTCGCTAGTTTCAACAATACCATTGTTACCATAACGGATAAAAGCGGCAATACCATCTGCTGGTCATCTACAGGCACTACCGGTTTTTCCGGTTCCAAGAAGTCGACACCGTTTGCCGCGCAGGTGGCTGCCAGTGATGCTGCCAAAAAGGCGGTAGGGATGGGGCTTAAGGACGTGGAAGTATATATAAAAGGCCCCGGCGCCGGCCGGGAATCGGCAATCCGGGCCATACAGGCAGCGGGGTTGGTTATAAAAGCGATCAAAGATGTTACACCTATACCCCATAACGGATGCAGGCCGCCAAAAAGACGGCGTGTTTAGGAGAGGAGAAAATGGCACGACAACGCAAACCATTGTGTAAATTATGCAGGCGCGAAGGGACGAAATTATTCCTTAAAGGCTCGCGGTGCAATACCGATAAGTGTGCCGTAGCGCGGAGGGCATATGCTCCGGGCCAACACGGCCAGAAGAGGTCCAAGCTGTCAGATTATGGCATACAGTTAAGAGAAAAGCAGAAGGCTAAAAAGATTTACGGCGTACTAGAAAGACAGTTTAGGCACTACTTCTTTATAGCGGAGCGTTCCAAAGGCGTTACAGGTGAAGTCCTTCTTCAGCTTCTGGAGCGCCGGTTAGACAACGTTATTTATAGATTACCTTTCGCGCCAAGCCGACAGGGTGCACGGCAACTTGTTAGGCACGGGAAGATCTGTGTAAATGACAAAAAGGTTAACATTCCTTCATATCTGGTAACCGAGGGGGATGTTATTACGGTAAAATCCGACGAGAAACTCAAAAAGAAAATACAGGATACCGTCGAACTCACAAAGGATACGCGTGCAGTGCCAGCATGGCTCGCAGCCGATTATGCCAGTTTAAAAGGCGAAGTAAAAAGGCTTCCTATTAAAGCGGATATCGGTTATGCCATACAAGAGCAATTAATCGTAGAGCTTTACTCGAAATAACGGAGGAACATATATGGGTATTAGCTGGAAAAATTTTGAAATGCCGAAACGCATCGAGTGCGACGAGTCAACATACAATGATACGTACGGGAAATTTATTGCAGAGCCGTTTGAGCGCGGATACGGAATGACGGTCGGAAACTCGCTGCGCAGAGTGCTTCTTTCGGGCATAGAGGGCGCCGCTATAACGTCATTAAAAATAGAAGGCGTACTGCACGAATTCGGCACTATACCGGGCGTCATGGAAGACGTCTCCGAAATAGTTCTGAATGTGAAAAGGATAATCCTGCGCTCCCGCACCAAAAATCCGAAAACCCTTTTCGTAAACGTAGACAAAAAGGGCGAGGTTAAGGCAGGAGATATTACAGTGGACGAGACCATAGAAGTCTTGAACCCGGATCTCCATATAGCGACGCTTGCCAAGAAGATAAAATTCAACATGGAATTGGAGGTCGGCAGGGGCCGCGGCTATGTACCGTCGGAAAAAAACAAAAAAGAAGGGCAGCCGATAGGGGTATTGGCCGTTGATTCTATATTTACGCCTGTTGTAAAGATAAACTTTAAGGTTGAGAATACAAGAATAGGTCAGATCACCGATTACGACCGGCTTATTTTGGAGATTTGGACAAATGGCAGCATATCTCCCAAAGACGCGCTTTTATACGCTTCGCATATTCTGCAGAACCACCTGGATCCGTTTGTCAATTATGGCAAACTTCCGGAGGAAGAAGAGTCAGAAGGCGAATCTCCCGAAGAGAAAGAATTGATAGAGAAGCTGAAGATCCCCGTTACGGAACTTGAGCTTTCCGTCAGGAGTTCAAATTGCCTTAAGGAAGCCAAGATAAAGACCATTGGCGATTTGGTAAGAAAAACTGAGATGGAAATGCTGAAATACCGCAACTTCGGAAAGAAGTCCTTAAGTGAAATAAATAAGATATTGCAGGATATGGGATTATTGCTGGGAATGAAGGCCCCTAAAAAGAAAGTGGATGAAGAATGAGGCATAGAAGGAGAACCAATAAACTTTCTAGAAATACAGCTAACCGCAAAGCGCTTTTGCGCAGCTTAGCAAGAAGCCTTCTTTTGCATGAACATATAACCACGACATATAAAAAGGCCAAAGTAGCTAGCTCTTTGGCCGACAAGCTTATTACCCTGGGAAAAGAAAATACAATTACTGCAAAAAAACGAGCGATAAGCATCCTCGGCTCAAAAGAATTGATCAACAAGCTTTTCGACGATATTGCCCCCAGGTTCGCTAAGCGACAAGGTGGCTATACGCGCGTATTGCACATGATGCCGCGCCCGGGCGACGGAGCAGAGATGGCCGTCCTGGAGTTCACCGAGCGAAAGATCGTCGAGAAAAAGGTAAAAGCAAAGAAAGCTAAGAAACTAAAAGAAGAAGGGAAATCAACGCCTGCTCATCGCGCAGAAAAAGATCACCCTGAAGCAGAAAAGGTAAAACCTCCTCCGCCGCCCAAATCCGTTATGACGGCCGAAAAAGAAAAGGCAGGGGAAGAAAAGGCCAGGGAGAAAGCAAAAAGCGAAGGGCAGAAATTGCAGCACGGTTTCCTGAAGGGCCTAAGAGGATATTTCCACAGAAAATCCGGCTAAAGGAAGGCGGGTATCTATGATCAACTTATATCTGAGCATTCCGATATTATGTGTCGCTATTGTAATGGTCCTTATTTTGATAGGCGCACAGGAAGTCCGAATAGCATTACTTAGAAAGAAACTTGATGAAGCAATCGTAGGTACGGAAAAAAGGAATATCCAGCTATCCTACCTTATAAAAACCGCACAGTCTTTAAGCTCCGCTCTCAGCAAGGACAAGTTGTTGCGCCTCATAATAGAAACCTTCGGCGAAATAAGCAAATCTGAGCGTGTCCCAAGCCTTTCCGCATTATACCTGATTGACTACAACACGAACAGATTTTCATACGAAACCGGTTTTAATATTGATATTACAATGCTCAAACATCCAAGTTATGGCCTTGAAGATACGCCGTTTAAAGTGTTCAGAAAAAACAGGGAACTGGCATTTTTTGATGACAAAGAAAATATTAAGGCAGATTTTCTGAAAGAAAATAAGATAGCCGTTGCGCGGGAAGCGGATTATGCCGTACTTGCGCCTTTGGTAGTCGAGAATGAAGTAATGGGAATAGTGGTCTCACTTTGCGCAAAATCTGCTTACGAGTTTCTGAGGAAGGATTTATATCTTTTGCAAGCAGTAATAGGGCAGGCGTCCATTGCCCTCGGCAGCGCCGTGCAATCGGAATTGGCTGTTTTAGACAGGCTTACCAAGGTTTACAATCATGCTTACTTTGAAGTGCGGCTGGAGCAGGAGATAGCCCGATCCAATCGTTACAAATATCCCGTTTCGGTTTTTATGATCGACATAGACCATTTTAAAATAATCAATGATACGTACGGCCATCAGCAGGGAGATGTAATATTAAAAGAGGTCGCGCGGATAATAAAATCAAATATACGAGTAGTCGATCTTTGCGCCAGATATGGCGGCGAAGAATTTGCCGTAATACTGCCTGAAACCGACCTTGCCGCATATTCCAAACGCGAAAAACCGGCCACAGCCGGAGAAGCGGGGGGCGCCATAGCAAAAGCCGAAAATCTGCGCAAGATTATAGCAGAGTCCAAGATTACCGCGCCGGAAGGAGCTTTGATTGAATTGACGGTCAGCATAGGCATAGGTGTCAAGAGATTCCCCGGCGGAGAATCGATAGGCAAGGACGATATTATACGAGAGGCGGATAAGCAGTTGTACGCCGCTAAGGAAAAGGGGAGGAATAAGGTATGTCACGCATAAAAAAAGAGGCACTTATAACTAATACATTATGCGCAAGTTTGTCGATTTTATTATGTTTTATTGCCTATGGCTGCGCGAAAAAAACAGACCAAACTCCGATAAGAGGCCAGGCGGCAGAAAAAGGCGGACTTGTGAAGGTTGGTGAAGTAGTTGCGAGCGTCGGGGGAGAGAATATTACAATCAGTGAATACGAGGAAGAGATGGCTATGTTGCCGCCGATGTATCGAAGCATGGCAATCTCGAACAAACAGCAGTTCGTAGACAGCTTGATAAATAAACATCTTTTGCTTGGGGAGGCAAAGAGGCGGCATCTCGAGAATAATGAAAATGTAAAGAAGCTTCTTTCGAAAGCAAAAGATGAGATAATGATGCAGGAGTTAATCGGCATAGAGATCACGGACAAAATAAAGATTACCGATGATGATATCGGAAAATATTACGAGGCGAATAAAGACAAATATATCGCGCCTCAAAAGACGCGGGTATCTCACATTTTGGTCGATTCCGAAGTTGTGGCTCAAAAGGTATTGTTCGACCTTCGGAAGGGAGAGGATTTTGCGGTAGTCTGCGAGGAATACTCTCTGGATATTCCGACTAAAGCGAAGGGCGGCGATACCGGGTATTTTGCGAAAGGGTCTCTTTTGCCGGAGTTTGAAGAGGCCTGTGACAGTCTGGAAGTCGGCGATACGAGCGGAGTGGTCAAAACAGGCCTCGGTTATCATATCGTAAGGGTAACTGACAGAAAAGAGTCCCAACCGCGCCAGCTTTCGGAAGTTAGAAATGAGATCGAGAACGAATTATTTATCGAAAAACAGATAAGCCTTTACGAAGAATTGATGCAGGGACTAAAAAAAGGCAAAGAGGTAAGGGTAAATAACACCGTATTTGACAAAATAGGAATCGAATAAAGCTAGTAAGCGAGCTCTTCTTTCGTAATGCGAAAACCACGCGGCAATAAATAGCTGCGTGGTTTTTTAATTGTAAAATCCTATTATCTATGGTATATTTTACACCATAGCAGCATAAACTATATTAAAATAATACAATAATCAGGTGAATTATGATAACAGAGAGACTGAAGTATATAGCGTCGTCAGCTACGCTTGATATCACCACAAAAGCAAAAGCATTAAAAAAAGGTGGGTTTGATGTCATCAATTTTGCCGGCGGTGAGCCAGATTTTGACACACCTCAATATATTAAGAAATCGGCTATTGACGCCATAAATAAAGGGTTCACCAAATATACGCCCGCTACCGGAACGGCGGAACTGAAAGAGGCAGTAAGTAAGAAATTTAAAAATGACAACGGGCTTGATTACAAGCCTGGTCAGGTCATCATAAGTTGCGGCGCAAAGCACGCGCTTTACAATATATTTCAGGCAATATGCGAAAAAGGCGATGAGGTGCTCATACCAATGCCTTATTGGCTCAGCTATCCCGAAATGATAAAGATGAGCGAAGCTCGGCCCGTTATAGTGGAGTCGGATGAAAATACTTCAAAGGTCACGCCCGAAAGATTGGAGAAGTGCGTAACCAAAAGAACCAAGGCGCTCATAATAAACAGCCCATCAAATCCTACGGGCATAGTCTATTCGAAAGATGAATTGAAAGCGCTGGCCGATTTCGCGGTAGGGCACAACGTATTTGTGATAAGCGATGAGATTTACGAGAAGCTTATATACGACGGGCTAAAACATGTTTCGATAGCGTCTTTCAATAAGAAAATATACGACCTCACTTTTGTCGTAAACGGCGTATCTAAGAGTTATTCCATGACCGGCTGGCGCATAGGTTACTTGGCGGGAAGGGAAGATATAGTAAAGTCCATAGCGGCCTTCCAGAGCCATTCAACATCGAACCCGACATCCATATCTCAAGCCGCGGCATTGGCAGCTTTGACAATCGACGATCCGTCCACATCCAGTATGGTGCGCGAGTTCGAGAAGAGGCGCAATATACTCATAAAAGGGCTTGGTGAAATAAGGGAACTAAAATGCAATAAGCCGGAGGGGGCATTTTATTGTTTTGTGGATATAAGCAAAACAGGTATGAGCCCCGCAGTATTTTCAAAACGGCTTCTGGATGAGGAATATATAGCGACTATACCGGGTGAGCCCTTCGGCTCAAATAAACATGTACGCTTCAGTTTTGCCACAAGCACAGCCGATATAGAAAAAGGTTTGGAAAGATTGAAAAAATGGGTAAAACGATAGCAGAAAAAATATTAAGCAGCCATTCCGGCAGGGATCTTAAGGCCGGAGATATAGCGATATGCAAAGTTGATTTCTGTTTTGGCCAGGACGGAACAAGCTCTCTTATCATAGACAGTTTTAATAAGTCCGGAAAAACCAAAGTATTTAACCCACTTAAGTTCTGTATGGTCATAGACCATAGCGCTCCGAGTCCAAACCTAGGTGTTTCCGAAATTCATAATAAGATGCGGGAGTTTGCCAAAAAAATGAAGGTAGGCCTTTACGATGTCGGCTCGGGCGTCTGTCATGTCATTATACCCGACGAGGGCCATGTAAAACCTGGCGATCTTGTATTAGGCGCCGATTCGCACACATGTACATACGGGGCGCTGAATGTTTTATCTACCGGCGTGGGTTCCACAGACCTTGCCATAACCCTGATGAGCGGGCACAATTGGTTCAAAGTACCCGAAAGTATAAAGATGGAGATTACCGGAGCTCTAAAAAAAGGTGTATACTCAAAAGATCTTATATTGCATATCATCGGTGATGTCGGCGCAAACGGCTGCACTTATAATTCTGTCGAATTCTATGGCGAGACTATAAAGGGCTTAAGCGTAGACGCCAGGCTCACCATATCTAATATGGCGGTCGAGATGGGAGCAAAGTTTGGCGTTATGGAGGCGGATGCCAAAGTAATTGATTACCTGAAAAGATGCGTAAAGTTAAAATCAAAGATAATGCCAGTATCGGCGGATAAAGATGCCCATTATTCAGGAATAAAAGAATATGATGCATCAAAGCTTGAGCCAATGGTAGCAAAGCCCCACACCGTCGACAATGTTGTGCCTGTGGGCAGGGTGAATAATGTGAAGATCGACGAGGCCTATATAGGAACCTGCACAAACGGGAGGCTTGAAGATCTTAAGATAGCGGCGGGTATATTAAAAAAACAAAGAATACACAAGAAGCTGAAGTGCATCATTGCGCCAGCGTCTCTCGGCATATTCGAGGGCGCCGTAAAGACAGGATACATCAGGACGTTTATAGAGGCGGGATGTATTGTAGTGGCGCCGGGTTGCGGACCTTGCGTCGGTACACATGAGGGCATACTTGCGGATAATGAAGCCGCGATATCAAGCGCGAATAGAAATTTTAAAGGCCGCATGGGCAACCCAAACTCTTTTATCTATCTTGCGAGCCCGGCAACCGTCGCGGCAAGCGCAATTGAAGGTAAAATAGCGGATCCAAGGAATTATCTTTAAGCGAGGCCACTATGGTAAAAGGAACGGCGCACAGACTAGACCCTTTTGATAACGTAAATACAGATTATGTTATATCAGGAAGGTATAAGTTCAAGATAAAAGACATGAAGGAGCTGTCAAAGTACCTTTTTGAAGATATAGACCCTAATTTTCACAAAAAGGTAAAAAGCGGCGATTATGTGATCGCCGGAGAAAATTTCGGCTGCGGCTCCTCGCGGGAACAGGCGCCCTGGGTAATAAAAGAGGCGGGAATAAGCGCGGTACTCGCTAAAAGCTTTGCTCGGATATTTTTCAGAAATGCATTTAATATCGGCCTATGCGTTGTTGAGTGCGATACCGACAGGATAAAAGACGGCGATATAGTAGAGTTTGATCTGGAAAAAGGGGTCGTGATAAACCACACACAGAATGAAACCATAAAGACGAAACCCGTGCCTAAGCTTATGAGGCGTCTGCTTCTGGACGGCGGAGTCATCGAACATTTTAAAAAACACGGAGATTTTAAAATTGAGGCATAAAATAACGTTGATACCCGGAGACGGGACAGGCCCGGAAATAGCCGAGGCCACTAAGCGATGCATAGAAGCAACCGGCCTCGATGTTGAGTGGGATATTCAAAACGCCGGTGCCGATGTCATGGAAAAGACGGGTGAAGTCCTGCCGCAGGATGTGATAGAGTCGATACGCAAGAACAAAGTGGCAATAAAAGGCCCCATAACCACCCCCGTAGGTACGGGATTTAGAAGCGTAAATGTGGCTATGCGAAAGGAGCTTGACCTTTATGCCTGTGTAAGGCCATGCAAATTATATGAAGGCGTAAGATCGCGATACGAAAATGTGGATCTGGTTGTAATACGCGAAAATACGGAAGATCTCTACGCCGGTATAGAGTTTAAAAAGGGCGAAATGAATACCGAAAGCATAATAAGCGAGATAGAGAGACTTTCTAAAAAATCCATACGTAAAGATTCGGGAATAAGCATAAAGCCGATCTCCGAAACCGGCTCTAAAAGAATAGTGCGTTTTGCATTTGAATACGCCCTGCATAACAAACGAAAGAAAGTAACGGCTGTCCATAAGGCCAATATAATGAAGCATACGGACGGCCTGTTTCTTGAGTGCGCCAGGGAAGTGGCTAAAGAGTACGAGGGAAAAGTGGAGTTTGAAGATAGGATTGTAGACAATATGTGCATGCAACTCGTTCAGAAACCGGAATTATACGATTGTATGGTCCTGCCCAATCTTTACGGCGACATTATTTCCGATTTATGCGCCGGGCTTGTCGGAGGATTAGGAGTGGCGCCAGGCGGAAATATCGGCGAGTGTGCGGCACTTTTTGAACCGACGCACGGCAGCGCCCCTAAATACAAAAACGCCAATAAGGTAAACCCCGTGGCAATGATACTATCCGGAGTTATGATGCTCCACTATTTAAAAGAAGATAAAAAAGCAGATATCCTGGAATCTGCCGTAGCCAAAGTAATAAGAGAGGGTAAATACGTCACTTACGACCTTAAGGCAAATAGGAATGACCCATCCGCGGCAGGAACAGCGGAAATGGCGGATGCCATCATAGCTCGGATCAAAAAGATAAAATAAAGAAGAGGATCAAAAATTGAAGACCGAAAAAGTAAGCATAATAGGCGCCGGTAATGTAGGGGCGCTTTTGGCATTAAGAATCGTGGAGCACGATCTGGCCGATGTGGTCCTCGTGGATATTGATGAGGGCATAGCAAAAGCTAAGGCATACGACCTGGCAGATGCATCCGCTATAATGGGATACGAGAAAAAGGTGGAGGGGACGGCGGATTATTCAAAAATAAGCGATTCTTCCATAGTAGTGATAACGGCGGGGTTTCCGCGTAGGCCCGGAATGTCAAGAGAAGACCTTATCCAGAAAAACGGCGCCGTTGTAAGAGAAGTTGCCCTTAATATAAAGAAGTTTGCGTCCGATGCCGTCGTTATTGTAGTCACCAACCCTCTTGATATTATGACTTATTTGACTTATAATATCTCCGGCTTTGATCATAAAAAGGTCATAGGCATGGCGGGGGTCCTTGATTCCGCCAGGCAATCAAATCTGATTTCCGAAGAATTGAACATAATGAAAACGGAAGTCGACAGCGTTATAATAGGCAGCCACGATGACAATATGGTTCCTCTCCTAAATTATTCAAAGGCGCAGGGTATGCCACTTAAGAAGGTAGCGGACGAGAATAAGATTAATGAAATAATGGAGGGCGCCAAAAAGCGCGGCGCTGAGATAGTATCATTATTGAAATCAGGGAGTGCCTTTTTTGCTCCGAGCGCCGGATGTTTTTACATGGTAAAGTGTATATTGAACAATGAGCACCTGACTATGTGCGCCTCAGTGTATTTGAACGGAGAGTACGGCTTGCGTGAGATATGTATCGGAGTGCCGATTGTTTTGGGTAAAAACGGCACTGAGAAGATCATCCAACTTGACTTAGATACTGATGAGCGGGAAAAGTTTCAAAAGGCCGCCGGACTGATAAAAAGCGCTATCGAAAAATTGAATTTTTAGGATAAATGCTTACGATGGATCCGCTCGCAGTTATAGATGCCGGAGTAATGCCTTATGGCGACACATTGGCATTACAGAAAGAAATATTAGCGCAGAAAAAATGCGGCACAGCCGAGGACTACCTTATTCTCGTAGAGCATCCCAATATCTTTACAATAGGCCGAAGCGGAACCGAAGAAAACATATTAGTCGATGAAAGTCTTTTAAAAGAATGCTCTCTTCGTGTCCTGCATGTTGACCGAGGCGGCGATATAACCTTTCACGGTCCGGGGCAGGTGGTTATTTATCCTGTATTTGATTTGCGTAATCACACTAAAGATGTCCGTTCTTTTATATATAATCTTGAAGAAGTCATTGTGCGTGTCGTAGGAAGTTGCGGCCCATACGCATACAGAAACGCTAAATATACGGGCATTTGGACAAGCGCCGGTAAAATAGGTTTTATAGGAATAGGGCTTAGTAGTTGGATCACCTATCATGGCGTAAGCCTCAATGCAAACATTGACTTGAAATATTTCTCCATGATAAGGCCTTGCGGCATAAAAGATGTCCCCGTAACAAGCTTGGCCGATATTTTAGGTACACGAATAGATATAAAGGATTTAAAAGAATTAATTATTAAAAAATTTTGCGAGGTTTTCAGTTTTGAACACTACTCGTATAGAGAGAATGCCTTCCTGGCTCTTGAGGCCCATGCCGGATTCCGGAGCCGGTAAGAAAATAAGCGCCTATTTAAAGAAGAAGGCCCTGGAGAGTATTTGTGAGAACAGCCGCTGTCCTAATATTGGTGAATGCTATTCCCGAGGCAATGTCAGCTTTCTGATATTAGGAAGGACATGCACGCGGAACTGCCTTTTTTGCGCACTTAGTAATGGATCTCCTGAAGCGGTCAGGCATGAAGAGGCCGGGTCAATAGCGGAAGCGGTAAGAGATCTTGGAATCAGGTATGTGGTAATTACGTCTGTAACGAGAGACGATTTATCTGATGGAGGCACCGGCCATTACTTAAGAGTAATAAACGCGATAAAGGGCCTATCGCCGCTGACAAAGATTGAGGCCCTGACGCCCGATTTTGCGGGCCGAAAGGAAGCAATAGAGGCTGTGGCAGCATCCGGCATAGAGACATTTGCTCATAACATGGAAACGATAGAACGGCTTTATTCCGCGGTAAGGCCAAAATCGGATTACTGCCGTTCGTTGGGGGTATTGGCATTTGCAGCATCTTTGAAAAAAGCGAGGATTAAAAGCGGCTTTATGCTAGGGTTGGGGGAAGCTGAAAAAGAAGCATTTCAGCTTATGGAAGATATCAGGGCTACCGGATGCGATTTCCTGACAATCGGCCAATACCTTCGTCCCAAAGATTCACCGCTTCGCGCCGTAGAATATATAGATCCGAATAGATTCGAGTCTCTGAAAATTGCGGCATACAGTATGGGATTTAGGAGCGTTGCCAGCGGCCCTTACATAAGGAGCTCCTATATGGCTGAGGCGCTTTATGGGGAAGGGGTATCATGAAAAATATAATGCTGCCGGAATTAGGCGAAGGCATAGAAGAAGCCGTTGTGTCGTTATGGCATTTTGCGGAAGGCGAGACCGTCAAGGTCGATGACGATCTGGTGGAAATCGTCACCGATAAAGCGACTTTCAATGTACCGGCCGGGACATCCGGAAAAATAAAACGGATTGTCACGAGCGAAGGAACTACCGTGAAAATAGGCGAGGTACTCGCAGAGTTAGAATAAGATATGAATAAAACTTCAGAAGGAGAACTAATATGATACACGAGGCAAACAGGCTAAAGAGATTACCGCCGTATCTTTTTGCTCTTGTAGATAAAAAAAGAAAAGAAGTGATGAGTCGCGGCGTAGATGTGATAGACCTCAGCATGGGTTCGCCGGACCTTCCGGCGCCTAAGCAGGCCATCGATGAGCTCTGCAAGCAGGCGCGCGTTGACGGTAATCAGCGGTATTCGCGCTGGGACGGCGAAGTAGAAAAAGAGCTCCGAAAGGCCATAGCTGATTGGTATATGGATAAATTCAATGTGTCGCTTGACCCGGAGACCGAGGTTGTGCCCCTCATCGGCTCTAAGGAGGGTATAGCTCATTTGTGCCTGGGTTTTCTTAACAGTGACGATATAACGCTTGTTCCGAATCCCGCGTATCCGGTCCATTTCAACGGCGTTATAATGGCCGGCGGCATACTTTACAATATCCCGCTTACGCCCGAAAATAATTATATGCCCAAACTGCATACATTAAGCAGTGAAGTGGTAAAGATGTCAAAACTTTTGCTTATCAGCTATCCGCATAACCCGACTACGCAGGTCGCAAGCCTGGAATACTTCCAAGAAGTAGCCGATTGGGCAAATAAGAAGAATATAATAGTCGGCCATGACCTGGCTTATTCCGATATCGTATATGATGGGTATAGGGCCCCGAGCTTCCTTGAGGCAAAGGGGGCTAAAGATATTGCGGTAGAGTTTCATACGCTTTCCAAATCCTATAATATGGCAGGCTGGCGGTTAGGTTTTTGCGTAGGGAATAAAGACATAATAAAGACCCTGCTCAAAACAAAGAACTATATTGACTTCGGCATATTCCGCGCAATCCAGCACGCGGCCATCAAGACATTGCGCGGATCGCAGGACGTTGTCAAAAAGACAGTCGAAACATATAAACGCAGGATGGACCTATTTGTAAACGGGCTTAATGAAATAGGATGGAAAGTGGAAAGGCCAAAGGCAACTTTCTACATATGGACCCATATACCGCCTAAATACAGCGCCCTTACTTCTATGGAATTCACCGACCTCCTTCTGGAAGAGGCCGGCGTGGCAGTTGCGCCCGGAACCGGATTTGGGGAATACGGTGAGGGGTTTGTGCGATTTGCGCTTGTAGAGAATGAAGAGAGGCTAAAACTAGCGCTTCAGCGCATTAAAGCGCTGCTGGAATCCAAGGATTAAAATCCCAAGATGCGTGCCGCATGAATAAGAAGATACTTCTCTTGTATATTTCAGAGCACTCCGGCCACCATCAAGCGGCAATAGCGCTGGAAAAAGCCATCTTAAAGAGATCGCCCGGTTCAGACGTACTTAGCATAAACGCCTTCAGGTATGTGAATCCTGTCATGGAAAGGATAATCCACGGGGCGTACATGAGGGTCATAAAAAAACGGCCGGAAATATGGGGTTATCTGTATGATAATCCCAAAATAATAAAAAAAACCGAACGGTTGAAGAATTTTATCAACCGTTCCAATTCGCAAAAAATAGAAAAGCTCATAAGCCGGTTTGAGCCTGACGTCGTAGCGTGTACACAGGCATTTCCCTGCGGCATATTCGCAAGTTATAAAAAACGCTATAAAAAAGATACACCGCTTGTGGGCATTCTTACGGATTACGCCCCTCACTCTTATTGGATATATGACAATGTCGACATTTATGTTGTTCCGTCAAAAGGTGTCGGTGAGGAGTTTATAAAAAAAGGCGTAGCCGAAGATAAGATAAAAGCGCTGGGCGTTCCGATAGACCATTCATTTGCCGAGA
>JAHIPI010000007.1 GCA_018894435.1 Candidatus Omnitrophota bacterium
AAATATTAGGATTACGACTTACTTCTTTACATAACGTGTATTTTTATGTAAACTTATTAAGAAGGATACGTGAGGCTATCAAGAACGGTATGTTTTTGGAGCTTAAAGAGGAATTTAAAAACAGGATATTCTAAGATAAGTTGACCCAGCACCACTCATCCGCCGCGGATTCGGGTACGGGGCAGGCAAACTTACATTGTAAGAAATGTCAACTTAAAAGGGGGAGGAAACGATGAATCCAGGTGCAGCTCAGCCAAATGCAATAGCAAGTTTGATGCCGATTATATTTATCTTCGGTATATTTTATTTTCTTTTAATAAGGCCGCAGCAGAAAAAACAAAAAGAACATGGGAAAATGATCAGTGAATTAAAAAAGAATGACGAAGTGGTCACGAACGGCGGCGTACACGGCACTATCGTGAATGTAAAAGATGATACTTTTATATTAAGAATAGACGATAATGTAAAGGTTGAGATCAACAAAACTGCAATTGCATATTTGAAGAAAAGCAGATAAGTTAATAGTGCAGATATTAGAACACAGATTACGGGGTACAGCCTGCAGAGGTTAAATTCTGCTCTCCGTGCTTGGTTTTCTGTTATCCTTAAGGAGGATACTGAATGACAAAGAAATTACAATGGAGAATCTTGGTTGCTTTGGGAGTGGTGCTGTTTGCCTTAGCAGGTATGCTGCCTTTAAAGGAAAAGATAAATCTCGGATTAGATTTGCAGGGCGGGATGCATCTCGTGCTCAAGGTGGATACTGACAAGGTGCCTGAAGAGGCGAGGGAGGACGCGCCTAACAGGGCATTGGAAGTAATACGTAATCGAATCGACCAGTTTGGCGTGCGTGAGCCGCTTATACAAAGACAGGGAAAGAATTCTATTGTTGTGCAGCTTCCCGGCGTTACTGATAGGGACAGGGCAATAGAGCTCATAGGAAGGACTGCGCTCTTAGAATTTAAATTAGTGGAAGATGACGAGGGGTTAAATCTTAGGGCGAGGGATGGCGATATCCCTGACGGATATGAATTAAAAAAGATAGACAATGACTCTTTGCTTTTACATAAAGAGGCGATATTGACAGGGGATACGTTAGTAAACGCGGAAGTGAGTTTCGATCAGTCAAGATTTAATGAGCCGTACATCTCGATCGAATTTAATTCCAAAGGCGCCGCGATATTTTCTGAAATAACCGGTCAAAACGTCGGGAAAAGATTAGCTATTGTTTTGGATAACAAAGTGCATACAGCGCCGCGCATAAATGAAAAGATACCTTCAGGAAAGGCAAGCATTACCGGAAGGTTTACAATTGAAGAGGCTGGAGATGTTGCTTTGGTACTGCGCGCCGGCGCCCTGCCTGCTCCTATCTATATTGAGGAAGAGCGGACAGTAGGAGCGCTTTTGGGCCGAGATTCAATAGAGAGCGGCCTAAGGGCTTCACTTATAGGCGTGGCATTGGTCCTTGGATTCATGCTTATATATTATCTTTTTGCCGGCGTTGTTGCCAGTATTGCGATGGTGTTGAATTTCATAATAGTGCTGGGCGCATTAGGGTGGCTGCATACGACGTTGACGCTTCCTGGTATAGCCGGCATGATACTCGTCATAGGCATGGCAGTTGACGCGAATGTTTTGATATACGAGCGCATACGCGAAGAGCTTAATATGGGAAAACACATACGAAGCGCTGTTGCGGCAGGCTACAACAAGGCCTTTACCGCGATTCTTGATTCTAATATTACCACGCTTATTGCCGCCGCTCTTTTATTTAAATTCGGCACAGGCCCTATAAGAGGTTTTGGAGTTACGCTTTCAATAGGTATCCTGGCCAGCATGTTCACAGCTATTTTTGTGACGAGAATAATATTCGATCTTGTTACTGGCAATAAAAAATTTGAAAAACTTCCCATGCTTCAGTTTTTCAAAAAGACAAAGATTGATTTTGTAGGAAAACGCTGGATCGCATATGTCCTTTCAGCCATTGTCCTTATAGGAGGGATGAGTGTTTTCTTATCAAAGGGCGAGAAGGCATATGGCATTGATTTTACAGGCGG
>JAHIPI010000008.1 GCA_018894435.1 Candidatus Omnitrophota bacterium
TAAGGTTTTGTTTGATTTGAAATACGGGTTTATGTCTATTGGCCATATAATTAGCTTCTGAATAAGAGCGCCGAGATATACCATTTCGTTCCATAAAATCATATAGCGACCAAAGAGAAACTCCTAATTCTTTAGCAATTATTTTTGCCGTGCATTCTTTTTCCCAATAAAGATTTTTTATTTTATTTACATCCAAAATATTCATTCCAAACCTATCAGTAATTTGCTGTTTGCTAAACTGGAGCCGGGAAGTGGGATCGAACCACCAGCCTATGGTTTACAAAACCATTGCTCTACCATTGAGCTACCCCGGCGAAATTTCTTATGATAATTTTATTGCTTTACTAATATTATCTAATATATCGCGCGCGCGCAGGCTTGCCTGGCCCTTCTCCTTCGCCGCTATATCGCCGGCTAAACCATGGAGATATGCGCCGTATTTAGCCGCATCAAAGGCTTTGTAGCCCTGTCCAAGCAGGCTCGCGATTATGCCGGTCAATACATCTCCGGCGCCGGCTGATGCCATACCTGCATTACCCGTAGAATTGGTGTATATCTCACCCGCGGGTGAGGCTATAACCGTAGAAGCCCCCTTTAGTACTACCACGGCATTATACTTTTTTGCCGCTATTTCCGCGGATTTTTTTCTGTTTGCCTGGATATAATCGCTATCCTTATGCATCAATCTGGCCATCTCGCCCGGATGCGGAGTGATTACTATGTTCTTCCTCGCGCGTTTTAGAATATGAGTATCGCCGGCAATGTTATTCAATCCGTCGGCATCAAGCACTATGGGCTTCTCCAAGGCAACTATAAGTTTTTTAACAAGTTCTTTCGTCTCAGGACGCTCGGATAAGCCCGGCCCGATAGCTACGACATCGACCCGTTCTGAATATTTCATGATATCGCTGAATGCTGAGATAGGGAAATACCCCCTACCCCCGTCTTCTGCCGGCAGAGTCATGACCTCTGTAAATTTAGAGGCAAGGATCGCGTTCAGGCTTCTGGGAACGGCGCATGTTACAAGGCCGCTGCCCGCAACCAATGCTGCTTCGCTCGCAAGATAAGCTGCGCCTGTAAGACCTATGGATCCGGCTACTACCAGCACATGCCCATAATCGCCCTTATGCGTATCGGATTTTCGTTTTTTGAAGATACCTTTTATTTTTTTATTACCCGTCATATGCTTTACTTTCAGCTTATAAGCTTCAGCATTTTCTCTACCGCATTTTCTATTCCGGAAAATACCGCTCTTGATATTATGGAATGACCGATATTCAATTCGTAGATACCGCTTATGGCGGCTACCTTTGAAACATTTTCGTAATTTAGACCGTGGCCGGCATTTACTACGAATCCCAGGCTTAGCGCAAATTCGGCAGAGCTGGCTATGATGCGCAGTTCTTTTTCTTTCGCTTTAGCGCCTACGGCATTCGCATACCTGCCGGTATGGATTTCGATTATTTTAGCGCCGGTCCTGGCAGCTGCTTCTATTTGCCTCTTATCAGGGTCAATAAAAAGGCTTACGTTGACACCTTTTGGCTGAAGATATTTTACAACATCCGAAACTCTGCGCATATGCGTGACAATATCAAGCCCGCCTTCGGTAGTTATCTCCTGCCTTTTCTCAGGAACAAGTGTCGCTTGATTTGGCCTAATATCGCCCGCAATCCTTACGATCTCGTCGCTTACGGACATCTCAAGATTCAAAAGCGTCTTTATTTCTTTTTTGAGCCGCTTTATATCCAAGTCATTTATATGCCGCCTATCTTCCCTGAGATGGGCAACAATAGAATGACATCCTGTTTTTTCTGCAATCAATGCGGCTTCGACCGGGTCCGGCTCTATGCCCCTGCGCGCCTGCCGTAGCGTAGCCACATGATCTATATTTACCCCTAATTTCGCCATAAATACTATCTACTGCGCCCCTTGCGGCTTCACCGGCTCATTCTTCTTTATAATAGGAATATGTATCTTTATAAATTCATCTTCCGAGGTAATGCCGCCCGCTATAGGAGCAAGCGCCACGCGCCTGTCAATATCTTTTGAATAGCCGCTTATATCTATGGGTACTGTCTTCGCGGTTTTCACATCTCCCAGGATATTTTTAGGGCCCACGATAATACACTCTTTAGGCTCAACTGTTATGCCGCTCTCCTTTATTATGTAGCCCTCTTTCGGCTTACCCACTATTATCAAATCAACCGGTAGTTCTCTTAAAACGACATCATAATGGATCATGCTGAATATAGCCTTCTCTTCTTCGCGCCTGACCCTGCCAAGCTGCCAGGTGACATAAAACCACGTCACTACGGCAAAAACCAGCGAAAGCAGCTTAAGCCAGAAATTATGCATAATGAATCTTTTAATTTTCAGCATGTTTTTTCCTCAAAAATCTCAAAAGGCGCCTTTCCCGTTTATCTCTGCCGAAAGAATTCTCCAGCGATTTTAAGAGGTTTTCTTTGTCCAGGTCGCGCGTAAGCCTGCCGGCTAGAGCCAATGAAATCGCGCCCGTCTCTTCGGAAACCGCTATTACTATCGCGTCGGTCTCCTCCGACAGCCCTATGGCGGCGCGATGTCTCATGCCCATTGTCTTACTCAGGCGCGGGTCCTGCGAAAGCGGAAAAAGGCATCCGGCGGAAGCGATCATATCGGATTCCACTATTATGCCGCCGTCATGTAATGGCGTGTTTGGCATAAAGATCGTATTTATAAGCTCGCTCGTGACCTTGCTATATAAAGGAATGCCGCTTTCTATGTAAGGACGCAGCCCCACTTCTCTTTCTATCGCGATTAGCGCCCCTATCTTCTTTTTTGAAAGTATGGTTATGGCCTTGACTATCTCATCAAGCACCTTCTCTTCCCGCAAAGTAGCGCCGAATTGCCCCAGCCTGGCAAGGCCTCTGCGCAGTTCCGGTTGAAATATAATAAGGAGGGCCAGAACGGATAGCGGCAATATCTTCGTGATTATCCAATTCACCGTTGACAATCCAAGCTGCTGCGTCAGGATGAGCAATGCTATTATAAGAAGAAGCCCCTTAAGAAGCTGTACGGTTCTGCTCCCTCTTATAAATATAAGGATCATATAATAAATTATCCAAAGAAGGCCAACCTCGATTACCGCCCTCAGGACATTAAGCGTTGAAACATTCAAAATCATCTTTGCGTACTCCATGCCTTTTCGCCGCCATATTGACTGCGTCGGCTATACGTGCTACTTCCACCATCTCTTTTACATCATGAACTCGTAGTATGCTCGCACTCTTCGCAATAGATATTGCCGCGCAAGCCGCGCCCCCCATCAGAGCGTCGCTATTTTTTATATCATTTTCGCTTACTCCGCTCTTCGCAAGCGTCTTTGTAATGAACGATTTTCTTGAAGCTCCGACTAAAATCGGCTTATCCAATACTTTAAACTCTTCCAGGCGATTCAATATTTCGAAATTATGCTCTACAGTCTTACCGAATCCGATGCCGGGATCTACTATTATCTTATTGCTGTCGACCCCCGCCCTTACCGCTAAATCTATAGACCTTCTCAAGCTATCTATTATATCCTCTATAAGGGATCCGTAATTAATATCTTGCTGCATTGTTTTCGGCCTTCCCTTCATATGCATAAGCACGACGGGAACGTCAAATTTCGCCGCCACACCTGCCATATCGGGATCACCGGTCAGCGCTGTGACGTCATTTATAATAGCCGCACCGGCCTTCATTGCCTCAGCCGCTACCCCGGCTTTATAAGTGTCTATGGAAATAGGTATATCTATAGATTTTGAAATTGCCTCTATTACGGGAATGACCCTTGCTATCTCCTCGTCTGTGGAAACCGGTTCGGCTCCCGGCCGCGTCGACTCTCCGCCTATATCTATGATGTCAGCGCCTTCTGATATCATTTGATGTGCTCTCTTTATGGCATCTTTCGCGTCCATAAAAAGCCCTCCGTCAGAAAAGGAATCAGGAGTCCTGTTTAAAATACCCATTATGTAAGTACGCTTAGAAAGAGCTAATTCAAATCTGTTCCATCTTATATCAAAACTGCCGCTCTTAGCTTTTGTTTGCATCGCGAGCCGCGCCGTCTTTTGTCTCTTTTTTCACATCAATATTCAGAAGGGCTTTTACTTCATCATCATTCATCACTTCTTTTTCAAGCAATTTATTCGCCAGAAGGTCAAGGTCTTTTTGCGTCCTGTAAGCATCACTCTTGCGTTTTCATAGCATTGATCAACGATCTTTTTGACTTCTTCGTCAATAATGCGCGCTGTCTCCTCGCTGTAGTTCTTTTCTTCCGCGATATCCCTGCCAAGAAAGACCTCTTCATAAGCCTTGCCGAAAGTAAGGTGGCCAAGGCGCGGGCTCATGCCGTATCGCGTTACCATATCCCGCGCTTTTTCGGTAACGACCTTCAAATCAGAGGCCGCCCCCGTGCTTATTTCATTGAAAGTTATCTCCTCGCTTGCCCGCCCCCCTAGCGCTACCGTTATTTCCGCCATCAGTTTCTTTTTGGAAAAATAGTGCCTGTCTTCCATCGGCGGCGTCAACGTATAACCTCCCGCTACACCGCGCGGCAGTATGGAAACCTTATGAAGAGGGTCCGCCTCCGATACGAAAAGGGATAATATTGCATGTCCGGACTCATGATAGGCGGTCAGGGTCCTTTCTTCTTTGCTGATCACGCGCGATTTCTTTTCCGGTCCCATCCAGATCCTCTCTATGGCCTCTTCCATATCCCCCATCATGACAGCCGGCTTGTTTCGCCTTGCAGCTAAAAGTGCCGCTTCGTTTATCAGGTTGGCAAGATCCGCTCCGGTGAAGCCGGCGGTCTGCTTGGCTATCCTCTTCAAGTCTACACTCTTATCGGCCTTTACATTCCTCGTGTGTACCTTTAAAATCGCCTCTCTTCCGACTATATCGGGCCTGTCTATAAGGACTATCCTGTCGAATCTTCCCGGACGCAAAAGCGCAGGGTCTAGGACATCGGGTCGGTTTGTCGCTGCGATAAGAATGACGCCCAGCTGGGTATTAAAACCGTCCATTTCTACCAAAAGCGCATTTAGCGTCTGCTCCCTTTCGTCATGGCCGCCGCCTATTCCGGCAAAGCGTTGACGGCCTACGGCATCTATTTCATCAATAAAAATTATGCACCCTTTCTGCGATTGCTTTGCGGAGCGCTTCGCCTGCTCGAAAAGGTCTCTTACTCTGCTTGCCCCTACGCCCACAAACATCTCTACAAAGTCAGAACCCGATATACTAAAAAAAGGCACGCCCGCCTCACCCGCAACAGCTTTTGCCAATAAAGTCTTGCCTGCTCCCGGAGGCCCAATCAATAAAACTCCCTTTGGCATCTTCCCGCCGAGTTTCTGGAATTTTTTTGGGTCTTGGAGAAATTCTATCACTTCCTTCAATTCTTCTTTTGCTTCATCTACTCCGGCTGCATCGTCAAAAGTCACCGGCTGCTTTTCTTCGCCTACCAACTTGGCGCGGGATTTGCCGAATGACAAAAGTTTTCCGCCTCCCTGCCCCGCGCCCCGCCAGAAAAAGAGCCATAGAAGCCCTATGAATACAAGCGAAGAAATAAGAGACGGCAGGAAATTCGTCATAAATACATTGCTGCGCGCTACTTTAAAATTACTTATTTGATCGCGTAGCACCGTTATAAGTTCGGGATCACGCTCAGGCACATCAACTTTAAACCTCTCGCCCGTGGACAACCTGCCCTCGACGGTACCGTCCCGCATGACCGCCGCTGTAACACTTTGGGAAGTATCCACGCCGATTAAGATGCGGTAAAATTCGCCGTAATTCAACTCTTTAACGGGCCCCTCAAGGGAAAGCGTGCCAAGGCGCAGTAAATAAAAAGCTACCAGAACAAATATTAGCCACGTAATAAAATTCTTCCCGTTCGGATTTTTCATGCCCTGTTTTTTCTTGTCACTTCGCTTTGAAATCTGTGCCATATCGCGTATCTCCTATTATTAAATTTTTATTATACCAAATACTAAAAGTTGGTGCAAGCAAAATTGGCCTACCCCGTTAGACCTCCAACTAACTTCAAACCCTTTTCAAACTTTCGTCTTGTATACTTATGTCCTATCAAATGCCAACGTCTTCTCACCTCAAACAATGCGCGTTAAGAGGTCTAACGGGGCCTAGCTTCTTACTGCACTTAATTTGATTATTTTCTTTGTGCCGTCTTTTAGCTTAAAGTCATCCGATAATTTTACGCCCGCAACCCACAATATATCATTTCCCGAAAGAATTACCGGCAATCTGTCTCTCGTTTCATAAGGGACCTTTTCATCAACAAATATATCGTGAAGCTTCTTGGGCGATTTCATGCCAAGGGGTTTTATCCTGTCGCCTTCACGCCTTGTGCGCACCGCCAGTACCGAGCCCAGGATATCACCGTTTACATATTCTGTGTTCTTGTCCTTTTTCTTTAAAAACGAGGGCGCATTTTTTACAGCCCTGGCTTTGATTATTACGGACAATTCCTGAACAGCCACCTCCCCGGGTATCCTCAATTTTAACACCTTGCTGAAATAATGATCTGTCTTTTTTGCGCTGTCTTTTGCAAGAAAAAGCAGCCTATCCCCGCTTTTAACGACTCTGATCCCCTCGGGCAGATTAACGCTTTTTTGCTCGGTGCCATTCAGGATGGCCTCAATAGCGCTCCAATGTTTATACGATATATTTTTAAGATTGCCCTTCACTTTTGCTATCGCGAGCCTCACTACAATACGCTGTAACGCCGGGTGTAAGCAGGACAGCGCCTTAACGCTTAATGCTGTGGCTTTTCCCGCCGGGTGCTCTACCTGCTTCATCTTCCGGCCGGCAATTTCCGAGAGGAGCGACGATTCGTCGCTAAGAATTACGGCTAGGAACGAAAGCCCCTCTTTTATATTCGGATTAAAAGTTTTTTCCAGAAACGGGATCAGCTGATTTCTTATTTTATTCCGAAGATAGACATTCTCAAGATTTGAAGCGTCAAGCCTTGTGCCTATTTTATTTTTTTTCAAATACTTCTCAATGTCTTTGCGGGGCGTATCCAGAAGCGGCCGTATTACAAGAAATCTTCCAGCCCTGCGCTTATACGGGATTCCTGCCAATCCCAGTGAGCCGGAACCTTTTAGTAAGCGCATAAGGACTGTTTCCGCCTGATCGTCCAGGGTGTGGGCTGTCGCGATTTTATCTGCCTTAAATTTTTTGGCTGCGCGCTCATATAAGGCATATCTCGCCTCTCTAGCCGCATCTTCAACCGACATTTTAAGGCGTTTGGCTAAACTCTTGACATCTTCTTCTTCGATCAAACATGGGATCCTCATTCTTTTGGCCAGGTGTTTTACAAAATCCGCGTCCAGGTGCGCCGCCTCGCCTCGCAGTTTATGGTTAAGATGGGTAATAAAAAGCTTAATATCGTAGGTCCTTCCAATGTCCGCCAGTATATTTAAAAGCGCGACAGAGTCAGGCCCTCCCGATACGCCCACGACGATCCTGTCGCCTTTTTTTATGAGCGCTTTTTTCTTAATCGTTTGCTTTACTTTTGAATAGATCATTTTGGTGTGCTTTTGTGATGGGTAAATAACTGGTAGCGGGGGTGGGGATCGAACCCACGAACCCCGGAGGTATGAGCTCCGTGCTCTAACCATCTGAGCTACCCCGCCACAAATTCAGTCGTAAGTCTTAAGTTTTATCAGCCGAAGGCTGATCCGCCTCAGGCGGAAGTCGTAAGATTAAGCCGGTTCAATGAGACCGTAATTATAACATAGGTACTAATAATACGCAATTACTTTTCTGACTCAAAATGGCGACGCTTCCCTATCTCCGCCGGAGCGCGACCCGGGCCATAGATACCTTGTATCGATAAAAGATACATGTCCATCCAAATAAGCGGCATAGCCTATTTTCCCATGCCTGGACAAGGCCGGATCGTCTTGATAATATACTAAAGAACGGTCAGAGTCGCAAAATAAGATTGTATCGGTATAAGAAGTGGTGACCTGCGAAAGCCTCTTAGATGATAACAATTCATTATAGCCGTATGAAAATACGCCTTCATCGTAGTAGTCATCAATCATCGGGCATCGTGTTATTTCCTTCTCGTCATCCAGATACGGCAGGATGAGGTCAAACCCAAAACTAGCTGACGGCATAAATACATCATCATGATCATCACAATAGTATAACATCCCATGGTACAATTGCCTTAAATTGCTGATGCACAAAGCACGACGTGCCGCCTGTCTGGCCCTCAATATTGCCGGTGCCAACGCCGCCGCAAGCAGGCTAATAATCGCTATTGTCACTAAAATTTCGATTAATGTAAAGGCTAAATTACGCAATTTCTTTGACATAGCATTTCTTCCTGTGCATTTTGTAAAGCACCTCATTCATGCTGCCTGTGCGGTACCCCTCTAGATCTAAGGTAATATATGAAAATCCGAGCTTCCTTAAGGCGCTTATCACGGCCTTTCTAAGCCTCATATCGGAAAATCTTTTGATGTTATCCGGCAAAACCTCCAGGCGCGCTATCTTCCCATGTATCCTTACTCTGACCTGCTTAAAGCCCTGGCGCTGAAGCGCTTCCTCAGCCCTGTTAATCATCCCGAGCTTAGCTCTTGTGATCCTGTCGCCGTAAGGGAATCTCGAGGCAAGACATGCGAATGACGGCTTATCCCATGTAGAGAGTCCAAGTTTTCGGGAATATGCCCGTAGTTCCCTTTTTCCTATGCCGGCTTCCGCCAAGGGACTCCTGACTCCCAGCTCGCGCCCTGCTATAGCGCCGAACCGTAGATCATTTTTATCATCCCGATTAAAACCGTCTATGACATAAAGAAAACCCCCTTTGTCTGCAATAGCCGCAAGCCGGCCAAATAATTCTTTCTTGCAGTAATAGCACCTGTTGACAGGATTTCTTAAAAACGCGGCATTTGCGGTCTCCTTAGTGTGAATAGTCATGCCATGCGCTTTTAACTTCTGCATCAATTTCAGAGCGCTCTTATGCTCTCTCTCCGGGTACGTAGCCGATTTCGCCGTGACCGCAAGCACATTTTCCCTACCAAGCGTATCAAGCGCCACCTTAAGCAGTAATGTACTATCAAGCCCTCCGGAAAAGGCGACTACAACCTTATCCATTTTTTTCAAAATTTTCTTTAATTTTAATAGCTTATTTTCCGGCATTTTATTCCAATACGCGCGATATCCACGCGCTACCCATTACCACGTCACGCTTATAAAAGACCGCTGCCTGTCCGGGGGTAATCGCTTCTTGCGGGCTTTTAAATGTTACCCTCAGCTCGCCGTTTTCGGCCTTCTCCACCACTGCCGGCGCCTTTTTATGGCCGTATCGTATTTTCGTAAGAAATTTCGTGGGCCTCTTTATGCCGCCCATAGCCATCCAGCTAGGCTCCGACACCACAAAAACACGCTTCCTGACCTCTTCCCTAGTCCCGGCTATCACAGCATTTTTCGCCTTATCTATTCTGACGACATAAAGCGGCTTCTTGTGGGCTACCCCCAAACCCTTGCGCTGACCGATGGTATAAAAATGTATGCCTTTATGGCGCCCTATCCGCTCGCCTCTTGTATTGAATATATCTCCTTCGCCGCTTGTAATAGCGCCTTTTCTTTTAAGATAATCGACA
>JAHIPI010000009.1 GCA_018894435.1 Candidatus Omnitrophota bacterium
TAGTCGTAGCAAACTCACTCGGCAAAGATTCTGTGGCCGTCTGGGATCTTGCAAAGAAGGTAAATCCAGAGATACGGGGTTTTATCGTCACCACAAGGTATAAGCCGGTGGAAACCGTACGCTTCATGAAGGACGAGGTAGCGCGATATCCCGAGCTGAAGGTATATAGTAGTGACGCAGCCGTGTCCGACAAGCTTTATGAGACAGATCCTGACCGCTGTTGCGACATCCTTAAGGTCGAACCGGTGAAGCGGGCGATCGAAGAGATGCACGTAAAGTGCTGGGTTACGGGATTGCGCTGCACAGAAGGCAGGACGCGCACAGATTTCAAAGAGGTCGAGGAGCGCGACAAAGACCTGATCAAGCTGAATCCCATACTCATATGGAGGGAAAGAGAAGTGTGGCAGTATCTGGCGCTATACCGCGTGCCGGTAAATCCGCTATACGGAGAAGGTTACCGGTCGCTTGGTTGCGCGCCGTGCACGACGATCACGGGCGATGACAATGAACGCGCCGGCCGCTGGATAGGTACAAGTAAATGCGGCGGGGAGTGCGGCATTCATACAAGGCCGTTAAAGGGAAAGAAATGATAATCGTATTGCTTATAACATCGGTTTTTCTGGCGCTTAATATGGGCGTGAGCGGATTTTCGGTGTCGTTCGCGCCTTCCTACGGAAGCAATATCCTGAGCAAAAATAAAGCCGCGTTGCTTTATGGGATATGCGTTATCCTGGGCGCTTGCTTAATAGGGCCCAGGGTGGCAGAGACGTTGATGAGAAAGATATCGTATGCTCAATTGGGAGTCCTTTCCGCGAGCATAATAGTTATCTCTTGCGTCATCACGATGTTTTTAAGCAACAGGCTGAAAGTGCCTCAATCGACCAGTTTTGTAACGGTTGCGAGCTTTCTGGGGGCAAGTTTATATTATGGTAAGGTCAATTGGGGTACCATCGGCAGGATCCTGGCATTTGCCTTAGTTTTTTCGCTGGTATCGTTTGGCCTTACCATAATCATAAAGCGTCTGATATACCCCCCTCACGAGAATAACCTTAAATTTTATGAGGCGTTTTTTGTTCATAGGGACAAATTCAAAAAGTTCATCATCTATACCGACATGTACTCCGGCTTTGGTGTGGGAACTAACAATGTTGCTAATGTAGTTGCGCCACTCGCGCTTTCTTTAGGGACGGGGAATCTCTTCTGGTTCTTGATTATCAGCCCGCTTTTCGGGCTCGGGTCGTATCTGTGGGGGGAGCGCGTTATCCGCTCGGTGTCAAAGGATATAATACCGGTGGGAGAATTTTCAGCAACCATTGTATCGTTTATTACGGCCACTTTTGTCCTGCTCGCTTCCTTTTTGGGGCTGCCGGCGCCCTATGTCCAGTTCACGACATTTTCACTTTTGGGGATAAGCTGCGTAAAAGATGGTTTTAGCCATACATGGGGGAAATCCATAGTAAAAAGGATATTTTGGGTCTGGATCCTTGTCCCGCTTTTTACGGCCTTTCTCAGTTTCGCTTTACATGCAGCTTTTGGCGTGGCAAAAACATAATTATAAAGGTGGTGGTTATGAGCGCAAAAGAAGGTGTTATAGGAAATATTTTAAATGCTATAGGCAATACGCCGCTCGTCCGGCTCACGAAGATAACGGGGCCGAATAGCGCCGATATCCTCGCGAAACTGGAACTATTGAATCCCGGCGGGAGCGTAAAAGACAGAATAGCCCTCGCCATGATAGAGGATGCCGAAAAGCGGGGCGTCCTTAAAGCGGGCTGGACAATTATTGAGCCGACAAGCGGCAATACGGGAATAGGTTTAGCCATGGTGTCGGCGGTAAAAGGGTACAAATGCATACTTACAATGCCCGAGACGATGAGCCTTGAGAGGATATATATATTGAAAGCGTACAACGCAGAAATAGTCCTTACTTCGGGCAGCCAGGGAATGAAAGGGGCGATAAAGAAGGCCGAGGAGATCCACGGAAAAATAAAGCATTCTTTTATGCCGCAGCAATTTAAAAATTTGGCAAACCCGAAGGTACACAGAGAGACTACCGCCAGAGAAATCCTTGCCCAGACAGGTGGAAAGATAGATGCCTTTATCGCCGGCGTAGGCACCGGAGGTACGCTGACCGGAGTGGGCGAGGTACTGAAGGCCCATAATCCGGATATCAAAATCATAGCCGTCGAGCCGACAGAGAGCGCTGTTTTATCGGGTAAATTGCACGGCCCCCATAAGATTCAGGGTATAGGCGCGGGGTTTATCCCGGATATACTCAATAAGTCGGTAATAGATGAGATCATTACCGTAAGCGACTGGGATGCATATGCTACGGCAAAATTATTGACAAAAAAAGAAGGCATCTTCGGCGGCCCATCTTCCGGCGCGGCTCTTTTTGCTGCGCTTAAGATTGCGAAAAGGCTGGGCGAGGGGAAAACGGTTGTGACAGTTTTTCCGGATACGGGCGAGAGGTATTTTTCGATGACGCAGTATTTCGAGTTTTAACGAGTATCTTTTAAAGGGCGGGATTATGCGTAGACCTTATTATCTGATAGCGTTAAAAATAAAAGGTGAGTCCGTTTTGATCGCCGGCGGAGGCAAAGTCGCCAAGCGGAAGGCGGAGATACTTCTTAAGTCGGGGGCTAAGGTAAAGATCGTCTCCCCGGAGATAACGGAGGGGCTTAGGCGGATTATTTCCCTGCGCAAGGTCAGGTGGATTAAGAGAAAGATAAGGCCGTCGGATTTAGCCGGAGCCAAAGTTGTTATTGCCGCTACTTCCGATTCATCCGTCAATAAAAAGGTGAGCGGATGGGCCGAAAAACGCGGGATACTGGTAAATGTCGTGGACCGCGCCGAACTTAGTTCTTTTATTTCGCCGGCCATCTTTACGGCGCCGAAGGCAATCGTAGCAGTTTATACTGAAGGCAGAGATCCGGCATTAAGCCGCGACCTGAAGAATTTTCTTAAGGAGAACTGGGATGCATTTTTATCTTATAGGCATAGATTATAAAACGACTCCGATCGATGCGCGAGACGTTATTTACCGTAACCGCAAACTTATTCTGAAGTTTTGGGAAAGCGCGTATGCCGAAAGGGCGGAGGCGATAGTTACATGCAACCGCATAGAGATCTACGGTGTCAGCCAAAACGCGCAGGAAGCGGAAAAAGCTCTCAATGGATTTTATGAAAGTGCGCCGGATTTTTCAAAGCACGCGCATGTCAAACACGGCAGGCAGGATGTGTTCCGCCATGCTTTGAGAGTCGCATCCGGGCTGGAGTCGCAGCTCAGGGGCGAAACAGAGATATTGGCGCAGATTAAAAGATGGCGCAGCGGCCACTACGGGCACCCGTCGCTTAAGAGCTTATGGGACGAAGTTATCTTATTCGCAGAAAATATCCGCCTGCGTTATGGGCTTAATTATCAATCTGACAATATAGCGACTGTAGTTTTTGAGGATTTAGCAAAACGTCTGCCATCGAACGAAACGGCGAAAATATTGGTTATTGGGACAGGCAAGATCGCTGAGCTGATCGCGAAACACCGCCAAACAGCTTTTCACATTACTTTTGTTGCGCACAAAAATCGGGATAAGGCGGAAGCGCTGGCGAGGGAATCGGGCGGCGACGCGTTATTGTTGTCGAATTTGACGCAGGCGATACCCGCGGTATTTGCGGTAATAAGCGCGACGTCAAGCCCCCACCATATCTTAAAGCGCGGCCATTTTTCAAATGCGTTAAACAGCCGTAGCGTACCGCTGTATCTTTATGATTTAGCTGTGCCGCGGGACATAGAGCCATCGGTGGGCGGTATTGACGGAATATTTTTGCAGAATCTGGATGACCTCGGCAAGATATTCGAAAAGTATAATGAACGTCGGCAGAAAAGCGTAGATGCGGCCTCGAAAGCAATTGAAGAAATAATAAGCCGGCAAAAGGAAAATGTTTATGCAAGTCATTAGAATAGGAACGCGGCCTAGTCCGTTAGCCAAAAAGCAGGCGGAAGAAATCGCGAAGCGCATACCGCAATTTCGCGTAAATATAACCGCCATCGATACAAAAGGCGATCTAGATAAACAAACGCCGCTTTTCGGTCGCGAAGACAGCGATTTATTTACGCGCGAGATAGAGGAAGCTCTTTTAAAGGGCGATATAGACGCTGCCGTACACAGCGCCAAAGATTTGGAAAGTAATATACCGAGTGGATTGGTTATAGCGGCGATGACGCGCTCTATAAGCCCGCTTGAATGCCTTGTTTCCCGCGGTAATTTATCTTTGAATGAACTGCCGCCGGGAGCCCGCGTGGGCACGAGCAGCCTTAAGCGCAAAGAGAGCTTATTGCGCTTTAGAAATGATCTGGTCGTAGAAGGCATACGCGGCAATATTGACGAACGGCTGGCCCAGCTCGATAGCGCGAGATACGATGCCATTATAATCGCGCACGCGGCTCTCATCAGACTGGGGTACGAACAGAGAATTGCGCAGATTATTCCGCGGGAAATCATAGAGCCGCACCCCTTGCAGGGCAGGCTTTGTGTTCAGATCCGCCGCGATAGATGCGATTTATCGGATATCTTCGGGAGCTTAAATGAAAAATAAGACGGGGACAGTTTATATTATCGGCGCAGGTCCGGGCGATCCGGATTTGATAAGTGTAAAAGGCCTTAAGATATTAAA
>JAHIPI010000010.1 GCA_018894435.1 Candidatus Omnitrophota bacterium
TACAAAATATTGTCGCCTGTAATACAAAGGCGCGCTTATTCTCCTTTTTTAAAAATCCGGATAAGCACGAAAATAATACAAAATTCACCATCACTATTATAAACGAAACACCGTATGCGCCCGTTATATCGGCTATCTGTATCAAGAGGGGGTTTTTATACTGGGAATATCCGAGTAAGCCCCATGGAAATCCTGTAAAAAGCCACCCGCGCAGGAATTCTACAAAGACCCATAGAGACGGGATAATCACGCATAACAAAAAGGATAACCGTGAATTCTCAAATTTTCTAAAAAATATACTGGATAAGAGGCCGAATAGCCCGAAGAATAAAGAAAGGTAAAGTATTAAAACAGGATACCCCAGTTTAGTGACATAGGTAAGCCAATAGAGGGTCCCCGCGAAAAAAATCGCGCCTGTGAGGTATGAAAAAATAAAAGCCCTTACGGGTGACGACGTTTTAATAACAAAAAAAAGCGGCACAAGTGCAAACCACGCCAGAAGAGATATTTCGAAATTAGGGAAAGATAAAATCAAAAGGATAGCTGAACAAAAAAGGGGACAGGCTACTTTTTTACCAAAGAAATAAAAATCCTGGAAAAAGTAGCCTGTCCCCTTTTTATTCATTTTCCACAGCACTTTTTATATTTTTTCCCGCTGCCGCATGTGCAGGGGTCATTCCGGCCGACTTTGGGTTCATGCCTTTGATACGGCGCGCTGGGGGCGCCTTTCGCCTCCGGCCTGTTTAGATCGCCCGGCTCGGGGACTTTTCGCGCTCTCTTTGCCTGCGTCAGGGCAGAATGCTCGCTGTGTATAAACTCCTGGTTTCGGAAAACGGGCTCGGCGGCCTCCACCTCTTTCTTAACCGCTTGTATCCTGAATAACCGCTCAAGCGTCTTCGCCCGAACCGTCTCCTCCATTTCGAAAAAGAGTTTATGGGCTTCATGTTTATACTCCAAAAGCGGATCCTTCTGGCCGTAGGCCCGCAATTGAATGCCTTCTCTCAGGTAGTCCATAGCGTGCAGATGGTGCATCCACTCGGAATCCACCACCCGAAGCATCTCAAATTTTTCTATCTGCCTTAATATCTGGGGGTCTATCATCTTTTCCCTATATTCATAGGCGGCCTTCGCCCTTTCGGCCATCTTTTCAAGTATCTCATCGCGGCTGCCTGATTCAAAGTCTATACCTTCCGGGTTTATCATAAAATTCATCTTTAGATATTGGGAAAGTTTGGCAATATTCCATTCTGCCGGATTTTGAGGAAGATATTCGTCTAGGATAGAACCAAGTGCGTCATCTATCATCTCAAATACCTTCTCTTTAACGTCTTCGGTTCCTATTATGCTGTTTCTATAGTTATAGACCTCTGTCCTTTGAATATTCATGACATTGTCATATTCGAGGGTATGTTTTCTATAGCTGAAATTCTGCTCCTCCACCCTTTTCTGGGCGATCTCTATGCTCTTGGTTATCATAGTATGCTCTATGGGCATGCCCTCTTCCCATTTGAAAAATTCCATAAGGCGCGCTATCCTGTCTGAGCCGAATATCCTCATAAGGTCGTCCTCGAGCGAGAGATAGAACCTGCTTGAGCCGGGATCCCCCTGCCTACCCGCTCTCCCGCGCAGCTGATTGTCTATTCTGCGCGACTCGTGCCGCTCTGTGGCTATGACATGAAGTCCGCCCTTTTGGGACACACCTTCCCCAAGTACGATATCAGTGCCGCGGCCTGCCATGTTTGTGGATATTGTAATCGCATATGGCTGGCCGGCTCTTGTGATGATCTCCGCCTCCTGGGCATGATACTTGGCATTCAGGACGTGATGCGGGATACCCATCTTCGTAAGTATACTGCTTAGTTTTTCGGACTTTTCTACGGAGATAGTGCCGATTAAAATCGGCCTCCCTATTTTGTAAAGTTCCGTTATCTCATTACACGCCGCGCTGAATTTCTCCATCTCCGTCTTATACATCAGGTCGGGATATTCATGCCTTATAAGCGTCTTATTGGTAGGAACGGTCACAACATTCAGCTTGTATATTTTTTTAAATTCAGAGGCCTCTGTCAATGCCGTTCCTGTCATTCCCGCAAGTTTGGAATACATCCTGAAATAATTCTGGAACGTTATCGTCGCAAGCGTCTGGGATTCCTTCTGTATATCAAGGCCTTCCTTGGCCTCCAGTGCTTCATGTATGCCGTCTGAAAAACGGCGGCCCGGCATCATCCTCCCCGTAAACTCATCCACGATGACGACTTTATTATCGCTTATGACATATTCCACATCTCGGTGGAAAAGAACATACGCCTTCAAAAGCTGCCTAAGGTTATCGAGCCGTCTTATTCTGACCTCATACCCTGCCATTCGCTCGGCCTCTTTAATTTTTTTCTCTTCATCGCTTAAAGAATCGTCTTTCCTTATCGCGCCCAATATATCGTCTATATCTTCCACCTCGAGCTGGCCGGGGAATACTCTGAGAAATTCGTCCTGTCCCTTTGCGGCAAGGATAACGTCGCGGGTCTTTTCGTCGTAAACGTAATATAATTCGGATTCTAGGCGCAATTTTTCCGCCTCAAATCCTTTCCTCTCAAAAGAACTTATTACTTCGTCAAGTTTCCGTTTAAGGGAAGGATTATTTGCTATCAACCGCAAGAGCCGCGGCTCTTTGGGGGAACCTTTATGGATAATATATAAGCTTTCTTTGAACTCTTCGGTATCAGTTTTGTTTTCTCCTATGAGCTTTTCTATTTTATCAAGATAGCTTTTTGCAAGAGACTCCTGCCTTTGATGCATCTTCGCCACAAATGGTTTTATTTCGTCATAACGGTGGATTGTCTCTTCAACCGGCCCCGATATTATAAGCGGCGTCCTCGCCTCGTCTATAAGGATGCTATCGACTTCGTCCACGATCGCGTAGTAAAATCCGCGCTGGACCCTATCTTCCCTCCTAAGTTTCATATTATCACGGAGATAATCGAACCCGAATTCATTATTGGTCCCGTAGGTTATGTCGCAGTTATACGCTCCCTGCCTCTCCGCGTCATCCATATCATGCTGTATGACGCCGATTGTCATTCCCAGGAATTCATAAACGGGCCCCATCCAGCTTCTGTCGCGCTTGGCCAGATAATCGTTCACTGTGACAAGGTGCACCCCTTTACCGGCCAAGGCATTAAGATATATAGACAGTGTCGCGACAAGCGTCTTTCCTTCTCCCGTCGCCATTTCGGCTATCATTCCGCGATCGAGGACTATACCACCCAGTATCTGGACATCAAAATGCCTCATATTTATAGTCCTCTTTGCTGTCTCCCTCACTACGGCAAATGCCTCCGGAAGAATCTCTTCCGATGCTCTGCCTCTCATATATTTAAGCTTCTCTTTTACCTTCTCCTTCTCTTCCTGAGATACTACTTCCCCGAGGTTTTTCTCAAGCGCTTCTATCTCTTCCGAGTATTTGTTGAGATTTTCCTGCACTTTCCGGCGGAAAAAATCGGTCTTGGCGCGAAGCTCGTCGTTGGAAAGTTTGCATAGCGCGCCTTCAAAAGAATTTACCTTATCCAGAATGGGCCGTATCTGGTTTAATACTCTTTGGCTTTCTGTGCTGAATATATTAAACATTATTTTTTCTCCGCTGCCATTTTTAAATACGCCTCCATGAAACCGTCCAGATCTCCATCCATAACTGCCGAGACATTTGACGTCTCATAATCCGTCCTGTGGTCCTTTACCATGGAATAGGGGTGCATTACATATGAACGTATCTGGCTTCCCCAAGCGATCTCGCTCTTTTCGCTGTAATGTTTTTCAAATGCTTTCATCTTCTTTTCTTTCTCAACCTCATAGAGACGCGCCTTTAGCACCCTTAAGGCCACAATCTTATTCTTGTGCTGGGAACGTTCGTTCTGGCACTGCACGACTATGCCGCTTGGATTGTGCGTTATCCTGACGGCAGAATCCGTAACGTTGACATGCTGGCCGCCGGCGCCGCTTGAGCGGTAGGTGTCTATCCTCAAATCGGATTCGTTTATCTTTATATCTATGTCGTCTGCTATCTCCGGGATCACATCGGCTGACGCAAAGGATGTGTGCCTTCTTTTATTTGCGTCAAAGGGCGATATCCTTACGAGGCGGTGCACGCCGTTTTCCGCTTTTAAATATCCGTAAGCAAAGTCCCCTTTTATTATCACCGTTATATTCTTTATGCCGGCCGTCTCCCCCTGAAGGTAATCTATGATAGATACGGAAAAACCCTTTTTCTCTGACCATCTGGAATACATCCTGAATAACATATTGGCCCAATCGCACGATTCTGTTCCGCCGGCGCCTGCGTTTATACTCAAGATCGCGTTCGCCCGGTCTTCTTTTTTTGACAAAAGGCTCTTGAACTCCAGGGAGTCAGATTCTCTCTGCACACCGTCTATATCTTTACTCAATTCGACGATGGTTTCGGAATCGCTTTCATCGACTATTTCAATAAGCTCTTTTATTTCCGCGCATTTTTTTGCAATAAGGGCATACGGATCGTTTATGCTCTTGGCGGATTTCAATTCATTTATAAGCTTCTCCGCCCTTTTGGAATCGGTCCAGAAATCTGCCTTTGCTATCTCGGCCTCAACGTCTTTTATGGTCCGGACCTTATCGTCGATAGCCAGATATGTCCCTATCTGGGCCAGCTTCTTTTCCAATTGTGTTATGCGTTCTTTCAATTCTTTAAGCATCTTGCCTCTATTATAATGCCTTTACCGACGGCGGTCAAGCTTTGCGAACTGCTCCTCTATCTTTTTCCTGCGTAATACGTGGTGATAGCCTATCGCGAACCGGTGCGCTTCGTCCCTTAAGCGCTGCACAAGATGAAGGATGGGCGATGAATGCGAAAATATTATCGGCTCTCGTTGATCCTTTAAATATATATGTTCGAACTTTTTCGCTATGCCCATAACCGGCAAACTGCCGAAACCTGTTTCCCGAAGAACGGATAAGGCCGCATTAAGATGTCCCTTTCCTCCGTCAATAATGACGAGATCAGGGGCGGGGAGCCTCTCTTTTCTCACTCTTTCATATCTGCGTCTTACTACCTCGCGCATCATCTCGTAATCATCCGCGCCCGAAACAAAACGTATCTTGAATCTTCTGTAATCGTCTTTCGCCGGTTTTCCATCTATAAAACTGACCATAGAGCCGACTGCCTCTTTTCCGCTTATGTTGGATATATCAAATGCCTCTATTCTCCGTAGCGGTCTTCTTAGCTTCAAAAGATACCGCAATTCTTCCAATTCGCCATAAGGCGTTACTCCGGACTTGGCTTTAGGTACTACCTTAAGCGCCATAATCCTGTCTCTTAAGACCGCGGCCCTCTCATAATTCCTATTATCAGCGGCTATCCGCATCTTACTGGATAATTCCCGAACAAGGCCGCGCCTATCCCCTTTTAAAAACATCTTTATCTCTTTCGCTATATCAGCGTATGTTTTTTTGCTTACCGCTTTCACGCACGGCCCGAGGCACTGGCCTATGCGGTAATTAAGGCAGGCCTTTTTTGGCATACGGTTGCAGGTTCTTAGCGGAAACATCCTCTTCATTATGGCTACGGCTTTACGCAAAAGTTTTACGTCTGTGTAAGGGCCGTAAAAAATCCATTTTTTTTCATCTGCTCGGCGCGAAGCGCCTGTTTTGCGCACAATAATAAGCCGGGGATATCTTTCGCTCTTTGTCAGCGCCAAATAAGGATATGACTTATCGTCCTTCAGTTCAATGTTGTAACGCGGCCCGTATTTTTTTATAAGCGCCGATTCCAGTATAAGCGCCTCTGCCTCTCGGCCCGTAACCAAACAAGCTACATCCGCAATCTTTTCCACCATAAGGCCGATGCGGCGGGATAAGCCTCGGCCGTCTCTAAAATAAGACGAGACCCGCCGCTTTAAAGACGCGGCCTTCCCTATATATAGAATCGCGCCGCTTTTGTCTTTCATCATATAAACGCCCGGAAGCTCGGGTATATCCTTTATCTTTTCTTTATCCATGAAAATACCGTATTGATCTCGCTTACTCTAAGCGCGATTGAACCAAGAATGTAAACGACGACACTTATCGCGATTAAAAATACGAGATTGAATATATCCTTTATGCCGTTATCCCATGTAATCGCCGACAGAAGAGTGAAGGTAACAAAACCCATTAAAAATGACGCGCCGAGAATCTTCATGAAAGACTCTAGTATCTTTCTGCCGCCGAAATGGCCTATTTTTCTTCGGAGCCTTATGTAAAGAGATCCGAAATTTATGAAACCCGCTATGGATGTCGCTAACGCGAGGCCGGCGGCTTTAAGCGGCCACATAAGAGTGAGATTCAACGCTATATTACAGAACAAAGTGTAAAAAGATACTTTTAACGGAGTGACTGTGTCGTGCATGGAGTAAAAAACGCTCACTAATATCCTCATGCCTCCATACGCCACGAGGCCTATCGAATAACATAAAAGCACTCCGGAGGTAATCAAAGTAGCGTAGCTGTCGAATTCGCCCCTTTCAAACAGGACTTTTACTATCGGCTTAGACAGGACCATAAGGCCTACAGCCGCCGGGACCGTAAAAAATAGCATGGTCCTCAGCGAAAACGAGATCGTCTCTTTCAGTTTTTCCATGTCCTTTGCGGCAGCATGAAAAGACATGGTAGGAAGCGCTGCCGTCGCCAACGATATACCGAAGACGGCAAGGGGAAGCTGGAAAAGGCGGTTGCCGTAATAAAGAGCGGCTACTGCCCCCTTTCCTGTTATAAAGTCAAGGGATGCCAGTATCCTGTTTACTATAACATTCACCTCATAAATACCCGCCCCCATCATCCGCGGTATAAGAAGCTTACCGGCTTTAAGAGCGCCTTCATGCTTAAAGCCCGCTTTCAGGTCTAAAAAAGGGCCAAACTTCAAAACTGTAAAGAGCTGAACCAGAAGTTGTACTATCCCTCCTACTATCACCGCCGCCACTACATGCATAATCGTGACATTGGGGTAAAATATAAGCATGCCGCCTATAATGATCGCGTTAAACACGATTCCGGAAATAGCCGGCGCCTTAAAGTGCTTCAGGGTGTTCAGGATACCCATGCACACCGTAGCCAACCCTATAAGCAGTATGTAGGGAAACAATATACGCGTAAAGCGTACCGTAAGAGTGAATTTTTCCGGGTCCTTCATAAACCCCGGGGCTATTATCCTGACTAAAAGCGGAGATATGAAAATACCTATTATTACAATTACCAAAAGTACCACAAGAAAAAGGTTGAAGACGACGTTTGCGAGCCGCCAAAATTCTTTCCTTCCCTTCTTTTGGTCACACTCAGCAAGTACCGGCACGAGCGCTGTGTTTACCGCGCCCTCTGCCGCAAGCTCTCTAAGGGCATTCGGTATAGTAAAGGCCATAAGAAACGCTTGTATAGCGCTCCCTATACCAAAAAATTTTGCAAATAGTATCTCTCTTATGAGGCCCAATACGCGGCTTCCCATAATCCCTGAGCTCACTATAAAGGTGGATTTAGCCAGTCTTTTTTCGGTTGTCATTTTGCCCTATTCTTCCAAGTTTGCAAAATGATCCTGCTCCCCGAAGGGGAGAAGGAACTCATTTTTTATTGACATTGACAGTATTTTTTGCTATTCTTATTATCTTAACAAACCAAAGATTAAAGGAGGAACAATAAATTGCCTACACGTAGAGCCGCTTACAAGGCACTTAGGTCCGATGTTAAAAAACGCGAACGCAATACCGTCTTCATGTCAGAACTTAAAACGCGTGCGAAAAAATTGGAACATCTGATTGCCGAAAAAAAGAAAGATGAGGCGAAGAAATATTTTGACATATTGACGGTCAAATATATGAAGGCCGCCTCCAAGGGGACCATCCACAAGAAAACGGCATCCAGAAAAATCTCGCGTCTCGCCAAGAAAATAAACGTTATTAAATAAGATTTGCGGTATTTCCTGAGCAAATTTTTATTATAAGCATCTCAAGGGCATCCTGTGGTTTTAGATGCCCTGTTTTTATTCCATAGTCCGCCTCTAACAGGCACTCAAGGCTCTTTTCTATTTCCCTCTTCGTAAAAACCCGGGCGTCCTTAACCCTCTTTACCTTTCTAAGCCGCCATCCTATCAGGCCCAGGATCTCCGGCACGGCCTTTCTGGCTTTTAATAACTCGTTTGATATAAGAAGCGACCTCTTGGCGTCTTTCATGCTAAGAGCATCCACCAGATCAAATACGCTTCGCATGAGAGAGACGCCGGTCAGTTTCTCTACGTGATCTTTAGTTACCAAGGGCTCTTTGCCGGCATAGGCCACCAATTTTTCTATCTCATTTATAAGGCCGCCCATGTCTTCTTCCTTGATCTCAGCTAACATGGCCGCCGCTTCATATCTTATGGGTTTCGCCCTCTTCTTAAATTCTGCCTGAATCCAGGAAACCAGTCTATCCCCTTTCGGAGGTATAAAAGCCATTTCTTTTGCGTAGGCCCTTATACTCGCATAAAAATCTCCCTGCAATTCTTCCATGGAAAGATCTATGACGAGGCATGAATTTTTGGATGGATTCTTCGCGTATTCCGCAATCAAACTCTTTTCTTTTTCAGAAGCAGAAACGAAACTGCTTATAACAATAAGCCTTTTTGCCGATATGATCGGCGCGCTCCTAAGAGCGTCCAATATATCTTTAGCGTCGCATCTTCCCATCTCATAGGTATTAAAATTAAAGGCCTCGCTCCCCTTTTCGAGCAAGGCCGTTTTAAGCTTTTCTATGGCTTCTTTTTTCAGGTACTTTTCGTCGCCTTTAAAAATATATACCGGGGAAATTGCGGGCATAACACTGCTTACCCCGTTAGACTTCCAACTGACTTTATCCATTTTTCGAACTTTTGTTTTTGCACACTCGTGCCCTACCGAATAATTTTATCTTTACCACTATCTAAGGCTTCTTGAGAAGTCTAACGGGGCTTACCACCCCTCTACAGTTCTTTCAACAACACGCCGCGCAAGATCTTTTATTGCCTCATCGCGCGCTGTATCTTCCGATGTAGCATACCTGCCCATCGTGTTGTATGTTGCCTCTCCCGCGAAACCTTTTTCCGTCCACATCACCTTGTCACTGGGTCTTTCTATAAGCTTCATATCCAGTACTATCCTGATCCTGTACTCCTCTACATTATCCGCGTTATCATATCGGAGAGCTTCCTTTATATAATTGGTAAGCGTCCCCTCAAGCACCAGGTTTGCCTTATCCTTCTGGGCTATTTTTAGATTACCGTCAAATGCGAATCTGTCCACGATGGCGTTTGTAATATCATTTTCTATGCCCGGCCTGTATATGGCGTATTTGTTGTCTTCCGTGACTTCGCTTCCCACTGCTATAGTGCTTTTAAAATTACCCACACATATACTTTTTAAATTTTCCGGTAAAAGGCTCCTGCCGCTGTATCCGCAGCCGGAAAATATGAAAGCGCAAAATGTTAAAATTAATAAAAAAGATATTTTCTGTGCCATTATTCGGACCCAGCTCCTCTCTTTTCAAGCCGCGTAACCTTTTCAATGGCCCTTGCCGCGATAGCGGTATCGCTGTAATTTTCCGCCACGTCCTTATAATACACAAGGGCGCTTTGCGGGTGGCCGTTTCTTTCGTAGAATTCGGCGGTCTCAAACGTGCTCATCGCCTTCTTCTCCCTCAATCGATCAAGCGCTGTTCTCGCTTCCTGATTCAGTTCGATATCAGCGGTCTCTTCTATGAGCCTTTTATATTCATCTATCGCCCTATCGGTAAATTCCTGGTCATACGCCGGATCCCTGGAGACATAATAAGTAGAAAGAGCTATCTGATACTTAGCGTCTTCGACGAGGGGACTCTTCGGGTAATCGTCTATCAATTTCTGGTACGCGAGCACTGCCTCTTCATAGAAACCGTCATTTTTATATGCCTCTCCTATTTTAAATTGGGACAGATCCGCATATCGTCCGTAAGGAGCGTTCTCGACGACTTTCGTAAAGACTTCTACTGCTTTATCCATAGCCGGCAATATCTTAAGCCCCATTATTTTGGCTTTCTGGCCTTCTACGAATAAGCTGCCTATTTTATATTCCCGCTCTATGATCTCGTCGACTCTCTCGTTGTAAGGATATTTATCTATTGTTCTCTGATAAGCCAAAAAGGCCTCATAATAATCATCTATCGCTTCGTAAGAGCGGCCTGCATAATATTGAGCCGCGGGTGAATGGATAGAATTGGGGTAATTTTTTATAAGCTTTTCGAATTCGGCGATAGCCTTTGTGTATTCGCCCCCATCGTAGAAGCTCATAGCCCATTCTATTTGTTCATCGGGCGTATCTTTGACGGCGTATTTTGGATTACTCCATTTGTTATTGCGGGGCGTCCATATCCAGTAGCTAAAAGCAGAATCGGAAAGCAATATCAACGTAAATAGTATAATTAGGGTATAAAAGTATTTTTTATGCATAATAAACTTATTAACATGTTCCGAGATCATCGGATTAAATATATCACAGCCGGTTATGTTTGTCAATCCTTTCGTATGGGAGGGTAGCTGAAAAAACAAGGGCATCTGCCTATTTTATAAGTAAGAATGTACATTCAAAAATAGGCGTGTGCCCCTAAAACTTCAATACGTAGCCGTCTCTAATTTTGTTACGTATTCAGAGAGATTATTCCTGTCTTCTTTCGCGACTTCCAAAAACTGGTTGCCAATCTCGTACTGATCCCCCGAAGGAACCTTCCTTATCCATGCCACTTTGGATATTGCTTTTATTGGGCGGGGATTGGCCGGTAAAAATACTTCCACGACAAGGCGGCTGGCTAAAGGTAAAAATTCGTTTGCAATAAAACGAACTCCGCCTTCTCCTACGTCCCTAGTAATAGCACCTATAGTGCCTTCTGCTAATTGCCGTAACTTCTTATACTGCAATGGGATAGTAGAATTTACACGTCTATGTTTTCGCCTTTCATTTGGATAGTTTATCACGCTTTTTATCCCCTTAATTACAAATAAGTATATCACGCCTATATCGCTTTGTCAATAGAAATGCAGAAAAATACTATAGATTTGGTATACTCCTCAATTTTCGATAAATATGGATTAAAAATCGGTTCAATTTGTCGCGCTCGAGCACCATAAAAAGTATAAAATAATAAAGCGGGATAACTGTCCTGCTAACCGGCACCGATTTGAAGTAGGCAAAAGGTATTTTTGAAGAGAAGTCAAGAATCCGTAAAAGTACTGCTATGAAAAATTCGGCCGATTCCTTAAACGCCCCGCTTAAAGCGCCCAAAACCCCGGAAAAGATAAGCGCGGATATCGAAAGGGACATTATTATAAAGAGGCATGGTATTGCCAGAATATTAACGGCTAAGGAAACAAATGAAATAAGGTTAAAAGAGTATAATATGACAGGGAAAA
>JAHIPI010000011.1 GCA_018894435.1 Candidatus Omnitrophota bacterium
AGCATATAATCATATACTAGATATCGTGAAATTGCAATGGGAAATTAATAAATTGGCGACGTCCTATTTGGGGACAGCCTGCGAAGTATCAATACTGTACGTTCTTATTTATTTTTGGATCTGGATTTAAGTTTTATCACCTTTTCGGCCAGATTACTGTTTTTCTGAAGTACTATCTTTACCTTATCCCCTTCCTCCAGTCCGGACATCAGATCGCTACGTATATCAACGGTCCTGTTCGTGCGCGTTTTATTATCTTTTACTGTCAGGCTGTTAGTCGACATAAAAAGAACTGTGCCGGTTATCACCTCAGATGAAGTATCCGAACTTCCATATCTCATACCGGCCGAGGCCGTCTGAGTCAAACTTACCATAAACGCCAGTGTCACAACAAAAATTGCCATCTTTCTCATCATGTTCACTCCATCGTTTACGTCAATTATACGCTTGCGGGCAATAAAAGTCAAACGGCGGGGTTCGGTAAAAGGAATCCGGTGTTTTTCGGAGCGAGGAGAGTATCAATATTATTATGGTTATCGAAGCATTAACACACAAAAGGCGAGGACTATGAGGATTATGGCTGTAACGAAGATGCTCTTGTGGTGAGTGTATTTCATCCTGCCGATTATGCCTGATTCGCGGCGAAGGGATTCGCCGCAATAAATGCATAAGAGGGCATCATCGTCATGATTGGGCTCTTTACAATTGGGGCATATATGTTCGGACATTGGCTTCCTTTTAGATTTGCGCTTCTTTACAGATTATACCTCTCAAAACTGAAAAGCCCAAGCATTTTCTGGCAGACTTGCATCAAAAAAAACAAGGGGCGGATCCGGTTTTACCGGATAGCCGCCCCTAGGAATAGGACGTAATAATTTATGCGTTGTGTAACGTTATGCGTCTATAGTATCTGCTCGCGCTGCGTAAATAAACACTTTTCTCTAAATGACTGCCTCTCATTCTCATCGTGAATAAATAGCATGTCGGCTAAATAGTCCACAAGGTCCAATAAGTCATATTTCGTACCAAGCGTATTTATTATGGAAGCGAGTGTCGAATATTCTTGCGGCATGTTAATCCCCTCCCTTTTTTAGTAGGATAGCTTTCATCTAATAGGACGGGCGGCAGGTTAAAATCTAACACTATTTCTTGTTCGAGGGTCGGGTATGGGTATGCTTTTGAGCAGCTTTTTAGTATATTCGTGGCGGGGGTTTGTATAGACTGTTTTCACATCGCCTGTTTCTACGATCTTACCGTTATACATGACGGCCACGTGATCGGCAATATTTGCCACTACACTCAAATCGTGGCTTATAAATAGATACGTCAGGTTAAGGCGGGTTTTAAGGTCGGCCAGGAGTGTCAATATCTTCGCGCGTATAGAGACATCTAAGCTTGAGACGGGTTCATCGCAGACTATGAATTTTGGTTCCAGGATTACAGCCCGGGCTATTCCTATCCTCTGGCGCTCGCCTCCGGAAAACTGATGCGGGTACCTCTTTTTGTGTTCCTTTTTGAGGTCTACCGTTTCAAGGACATGATCGCATCTTTTATCTATTTCGCCGGCTGTATAGTTGCCGTGCAATATAAGCCCTTCCGAAATTATGCTGCGTACGTTCATGCGCGGGTTGAGCGAGCTGAACGGATCCTGGAATATCATCTGCATATCTTTTCGAAGACGGAGCATTTCTTTCTTTGCCAATCCGAATATATGACGGCCGTCGAATACGACATCGCCTGCATTCGGCGCCAAAAGGCCAAGCAACAGCCTTCCCGCCGTCGTCTTGCCGGAACCGGATTCCCCTACAAGCGCAAATGTCTCGCCTTTTCCTATAGAGAACGAGATATCGTCCACGGCTTTCACGAAACCGGATGTCTTTTGGAAAACGCCGCGTTTTATAGGAAAATATTTACTCAGCGATTTTACCGTTATCATTTGAAGCCCTTAAATTGTATTTTAGGCACCGCTGCCAATAACTCTTTGGTATAGGCATCTTTGGGCGAATAGAATATATCATCCACGCCCCCCGCTTCCACTATTTTTCCTTTTTTCATTACGCATACAGACTCTGCCAGCTGGGCGACTATGCCGAAATCATGCGTTATAAACAGGACCGACATATTATGCTTCTCTCTTATCTCACGAAAAAGCTCAAGTATTTCCGCCTGTATAGTCACATCAAGCGCGGTCGTCGGCTCATCCGCTATCAAAAGTTTAGGATTAAGGGATAACGCCATGGCTATCATGGCCCTCTGCCTCATACCGCCGCTCAAGCGGTGCGGATAGTCATAAAAGATCCTCTCCGGATCAGGAAGGTGGACCTCCCCTAAAAGCCCAAGAGCGCGTCTTTTTGCTTCGCGCTTTGGTATTTTGACGTGCGCCAATATCTGTTCGATTATCTGCTCGCCCACGGTCATAACGGGATTCAACGCCGTCAACGGCTCCTGAAACACCATTGATATCTCTTTACCCCGTATAGCGCGCATCTCTTCCGGCGAAAGTTTAAAAAGCGGTTTTCCATCAAAGATCACTTCGCCGCCGGTTATCCTGCCGGGCTCATCCACAAGCCGCAGGATAGAGAGCGCCGTAACACTTTTGCCGGAACCGGATTCTCCGACAAGCCCTAAAGTCTCGCTCGTGCCGACTGAAAAGCTGACACCGTCAACAGCCTTCCTCACGCCGTCTCTTGTATAAAAATATGTGCTTAAATTTTTAACTTCCAGCAGTGCCATTTTATAACCTCTGGAGCCGCGGATCTAAAATCGTGCGCAACCCCTCGCCTACTAAATAAAAACTCAATACCGTCATCAATATCGCAAGCCCCGGAAAAAGCGTCAGCCACCAGGCGCTGTCTATATAGAAACGGCCGGTGCTTATTATATTGCCCCAGCTCGGCGTGGGGATCTGGACGCCGAGGCCTAAAAAGCTCAACCCGCTTTCAAGTAATATCGCGCCGCCCACGCTTAATGTGGCGCTTACAAAAACCGGCGCGAGGGCGTTAGGCAATATATGCCTGAAGGCTATCCTTCTATCCGACGCGCCGAGAACCCTTGCGGCCACTACGAATTCACGCTCGCGAAGCGACAGAAACTCTGCGCGCACAAGACGCGCCAGCCCCATCCAGCTCGTCACGCCGATTACAATCATTACGTAAACTATAGAAGGCCCCAAAAATGCCAATATCATAAGTATAAGGTAAAAAGTCGGGAAACAGAGCATCACTTCTATGAGGCGCATAATGGCGCTATCAACCCATCCGCCGTAATAACCCGCTATCACACCCAGAACCACTCCTATAA